>NZ_QDKJ01000009.1:0-214950 GCF_003115815.1 Brenneria roseae subsp. americana
TGTGCTCACGAGTCTGCGGCATCGGGCCGTCAGTCGCAGCAACAACCAGAATTGCGCCGTCCATCTGCGCAGCACCGGTGATCATGTTTTTCACGTAGTCGGCGTGCCCTGGGCAGTCAACGTGCGCGTAGTGACGGGTCGGGGTATCGTATTCAACGTGAGACGTGTTGATGGTGATACCACGTGCTTTTTCTTCCGGTGCGTTATCGATCTGGTCGAATGCACGCGCGCTACCACCGTAGGTTTTAGCCAAAACGGTAGTAATAGCAGCGGTCAGCGTTGTTTTACCATGGTCAACGTGGCCGATAGTGCCGACGTTAACGTGGGGTTTTGTACGTTCAAATTTTTCTTTAGACACGGCGATATTCCTTACTCTAATGCTCTCTCCCTATGGAGAGAGCACGGGATCAATGTGTTAAACCCGGATTATTTACCACGGGCTTCAATAACGGCCTGAGCTACGTTGTTCGGCGCTTCAGCGTACTTCAAGAACTCCATGGAGTAAGAAGCACGGCCCTGAGTCTGCGAACGCAGATCGGTAGCATAACCAAACATTTCAGACAACGGAACCTGGGCACGAACAGACTTGCCAGTTGCGATATCTTCCATGCCTTCAATCATGCCGCGACGACGGTTAAGGTCACCGATTACGTCACCCATATAGTCTTCCGGCGTTTCAACTTCAACCTTCATGATAGGTTCAAGCAGAACAGGTTTCGCTTTACCGAACGCTGATTTAAACGCCAGAGAAGCAGCCAGTTTAAACGCCAGTTCGGAGGAGTCGACATCGTGGTAAGAACCGAAGTGCAGACGAACTTTGATATCAACTACCGGATAACCCGCCAGAGGACCAGCTTTAAGCTGTTCCTGGATACCTTTATCAACGGCAGGGATGAATTCTTTAGGAATTGAACCACCCACGATGTCGTTAACAAATTCGTAGCCAACACCACCTGGTTCCAGCGGGGACATGTCGATAACAACATGGCCATACTGACCGCGACCACCAGACTGTTTCGCGTGTTTACCTTCAACGTCCGTAGCAGTTTCACGGATAGTTTCACGGTAAGCAACCTGCGGTTTACCAACGTTAGCTTCTACGTTGAACTCGCGACGCATACGGTCAACCAGGATTTCCAGGTGAAGCTCACCCATACCTGCGATGATCGTCTGGCCAGACTCTTCGTCAGTCCATACGCGGAAAGACGGGTCTTCTTTTGCCAGACGTCCCAGAGCCAGACCCATTTTTTCCTGGTCAGCTTTGGTTTTTGGTTCAACAGCAACGGAGATAACCGGTTCAGGGAACTCCATACGCTCCAGAATAATCGGTGCGTTTGGATCACACAACGTATCACCCGTCGTTACGTCTTTCAGACCGATTGCCGCAGCGATGTCGCCCGCGCGAACTTCTTTGATCTCTTCACGCTTGTTGGCGTGCATCTGAACGATACGACCGAAACGTTCACGTTGCGCTTTTACTGAGTTCAGTACGGTATCGCCGGAGTTAACCACACCGGAGTACACGCGGAAGAACGTCAGGTTACCCACAAACGGGTCGCTGGCAATTTTGAATGCCAACGCAGCAAACGGTTCTTTATCGTCAGAATGACGCTCAGCCGGCGTATCTTTACCGTCGTCCAGAATACCGTTAATTGCAGGTACATCGGTCGGAGCCGGCAGATACTCAATAACCGCGTCCAGCATTGCCTGTACGCCTTTGTTCTTGAACGCGGAACCGCAGGTAACCAGAATGATTTCGTTGTTCAGAACGCGCTGACGCAATGCTTTCTTGATTTCTTCTTCGGTCAGTTCTTCACCGCCGAGGTATTTGTCCATCAGCTCTTCTGACGCTTCAGCCGCAGACTCAACCAGATTCTGGTGCCATTCCTGGGCCAGATCCTGCATATCAGCCGGAATCTCTTCATAAGTGAAGGTAACGCCCTGATCGGCGTCATTCCAGTTGATGGCTTTCATTTTCACCAGGTCAACAACACCGGTGAATTTTTCTTCTGCGCCGATCGCCAATTGAATTGGAACCGGGTTTGCTGCCAGACGCGTTTTGATCTGGCTGACAACACGCAGGAAGTTCGCGCCCATACGGTCCATTTTGTTAACGAACGCAATACGCGGAACTTTATATTTGTTAGCCTGACGCCATACGGTTTCAGACTGTGGTTGAACACCACCAACCGCACAGTAAACCATTACTGCACCGTCGAGTACACGCATGGAACGTTCTACTTCAATCGTGAAGTCAACGTGTCCCGGGGTGTCGATGATGTTAACGCGGTGTGGTTCAAACTGCTTAGCCATACCAGACCAGAAAGCGGTAGTCGCAGCCGAGGTGATAGTGATACCACGCTCCTGCTCCTGCTCCATCCAGTCCATGGTAGCCGCGCCGTCATGAACTTCACCGATTTTATGGTTTACACCTGTGTAGAACAGAATACGTTCTGTCGTGGTGGTTTTACCGGCGTCGATGTGTGCACTGATACCGATATTACGGTAGCGTGCAATGGGTGTTGTACGAGCCATTTGTTTCCTCTATATCCTAGGGCGTTCAATTTCGTTAACCCAAGCGGGTTGGCTTTTTGAAGCGCCCGCCTGGTTAGCATAACTACAGCGAAGGGATTACCAACGGTAGTGAGCGAACGCCTTGTTGGCTTCAGCCATACGGTGAACGTCTTCACGTTTCTTGACAGCAGTACCTTTGTTTTCTGCTGCATCAGAAAGTTCGTTCGCCAGGCGCAGAGCCATGGATTTATCACCGCGTTTACGAGCAGCTTCAACGATCCAACGCATTGCCAGAGCATTACGACGAACCGGACGGACTTCAACTGGTACCTGATAAGTAGAACCACCAACGCGGCGCGACTTAACTTCGACAGTCGGGCGCACGTTATCCAGAGCGACTTCAAAAGCTTCCAGATGATCTTTACCAGAACGCTGAGCCAGGGTCTCCAGCGCGGTATAGACAATTGCTTCTGCAGTAGATTTTTTACCATCTACCATCAGGATGTTTACAAATTTAGCCAACAGTTCTGATCCGAACTTCGGATCCGGCAGAATTTTACGTTGACCAATGACGCGACGACGTGGCATGGGAATACTCCGTTGTTAATTCAGGATTGTCCAAAACTCTACGAGTTTAGTTTGACATTTAAGTTAAAACGTTTGGCCTTACTTAACGGAGAACCATTAAGCCTTTGGCTTCTTCACGCCGTACTTGGAACGGGCTTGCTTGCGGTCTTTAACACCTGAGCAGTCCAGCGCGCCACGAACGGTGTGGTAACGCACACCTGGCAGGTCTTTAACACGACCGCCACGGATCAGGATCACGGAGTGTTCCTGCAGGTTATGACCTTCACCACCAATGTAGGAGGTGACTTCAAAACCGTTGGTTAAGCGAACACGGCATACTTTACGCAGTGCGGAGTTCGGTTTTTTCGGAGTGGTGGTATATACACGGGTACATACACCACGTTTCTGCGGGCAGGCTTCCAGCGCCGGAACGTTGCTTTTAGCAACCTTCAGGGAGCGCGGTTTGCGTACCAGCTGGTTAATTGTTGCCATTCAAAAAGCTCCTGGTTTTTGCTTCGTAAACACGTAATAAATCGTCGCATACTTGCGCAAGGCAAAGTATGAGGACGCAGAATTTTAGGGCTGGCAGTGGAAGGAGTCAAGAAATATACAAAAAATCAGCGCTACCAAGCCAGCTGTTGCGGATGTTGAACCGTCAATTGAACAAACTGATTATAGCCAATTAATACGGCACCGCGTGAAATTCGTGCAGTAATACCCCTGGCTTCGGCATCGTTCTGAATAACATACAAAGGGATAGCCGATTCATAGAGGCGTTTCTCTATATCCGTTTCGGCCAGTGCGGCAATCACCCCGTCCTGCATTAAAACCAACACATCTCCAGATTTCAGGCAGCGCAGAAGCGCGTCCATGTCACTGTGATAGGGGGAATGTGAAAGCGTGTGCAACATAAATAAGAACGCCTGTCGCTAAAAGGAGAGAACCGAATGATAATCGGCCAGCTTGTCGTGTAATGCTTCGGGGTCAAGCAATTGGATATCCAGAACCCAATCAGTCGCCATATCGATACCACGCTGCCGTATTGATGTTTCGCATGCGTAGCAATGTTCAATGTCGTAAAGAGGCAGCACACCAAAAGTCGCGATATAGTTACGCATCAGAATCTTTTCAGGCTGCTGTGCTGGCAAAAGTTGCAATACACCATCACCGATAAAGAATACGCCAATTTCTTCGGTTAGCGCGGACATCGCTAAAAGCGCATCCAACCCTTCACGGCCAGAGGCGCTGCCGTGAGGTGAATGACTGAAAACAAAAGCAATACGTTTCATAGCGCAGCCTTAAGGACACATTAAAACTGTATGACCCGATCGCATACCAGTACGGATTGAGCCAACGTTCCCAAACCGCTCAGTGTAAAGCCGGCTTGCAGGTTGGCGCTACCCAGCTTGAGTTGTTCAGCCTGCTGCCGATCCGTGACACCACGCCGCAACGCGGCAGCAATACAGACGTTCAGGGCCACGTCATGTTCCTGCCCCAAGCGTCGCCAGGCGCGAACAAGATCAAATTCATCGCTTGCCGGTGACGTCAGCTGATTGGCATTCAGCACACCTTCACGATAGAAAAACACGCTTTCCAACCGATGACCTTCCGTCAATACCGCTTGCGCGAACTGAAAAGCGCTGCTCGCCTGCTGTGTTCCGTAAGCGGGCCCGGTCACCAACAGACAATAACTCAAACTCAGCATCCGCGATCGTGTCCGCTGAAATCGCCGCTTTTAAACTGACGAATATAGAGATACACCGTGTGTTTGGAAATATTCAGACGCTCGGCGACCTGATTAATGGCATCTTTAATATCAAAGATGCCTTTCTCATACAGGTTCAGCACGATCTGTCGATTTTTGGCATTGTTGGAAACGTTGCGATCGGCATTCACTTCCTCAATGGAGAATTCCAATGTTTGAGCCACGAGATCGTCAACCGATGAGGCAAAGTTGACCGACGAAGCCACCTCGTGCATTTCGGGTGGAATGAATGTTTGAACAATCTGAGAAAAAGGCACATCCAGATTCATATTGATACAGAGTAATCCAATCACTCGCTGATCGCGGTTGCGAATGGCAATCGTGACTGATTTCATCAGCACGCCGCTTTTAGCGCGGGTGAAATAAGCCTTGGATACACTGCTGTCCTCTCCGGCCATATCATGCAACATACGCAATGCAAGGTCGGTGATCGGCGAGCCGATTTTCCTGCCAGTATGTTCACCGTTCGCAATCCGCACAGCAGAGCATTTCAGATCTTCAAGCGAGTGCAGAACAATCTCGCAATGCTCACCGATTAGCATGGCCAGACCATCGACCACCGCTTCATACGATTTCAGGATCTCATAATCCGTCTGGCTAAACGGACGTTCATCCAGCAAATCAAGGTCATAAGATTCGCCGGATACAAGCGAATTAGACATGGCAGACACCACCCTCAACGTCATCTATTTATTGTATTGACAGGGGACATAGTCTAGCAAATGTCCCCTCTCTCGTCCCCGAATTTAACGGCGTCGTTTCCAGACGTTGAACCCACTCATCTTTTATTGAACAGATAAAAAAAACCGCAGGCACATAACCTGCGGTTGATACGGCGTCGTCATTCAATCAATGAATTATTGCGCGCTTTTTTCATCAGCAGGTTTTTCTGCTTTGGCATCATCCGCTGCTTTCACGTCAGCTTCAGATTTGATATCCAGCAGTTCAACGTCAAACACCAGTGTAGAGTTGGCAGGAATGCCGGGCACGCCGTTTTCACCGTAAGCCAGTTCTGGTGGAATAACCAGCTTGATTTTCCCGCCTTTCTTCACGTGTTTCAGACCTTCAGTCCAGCCTGGGATGACACCATCCAGACGGAAAGAAAGTGGCTCGCCACGTTTGTAGGAGTTATCAAACTCACTGTTGTCCACCAGCGTACCTTTGTAGTTAACCACCACGGTATCGCTATCTTTTGGCGCGCTACCGCTGCCTTCTTTCTCAACCTGATAAAGCAGACCGGATTCGGTTTTCTTCACGCCTTTCTCTTTGGCGAAAGTATCACGATACTTCGTGCCTTTGTCTGCGTTATCCTTCGCATCCTGCTTCATTTTGGCTTCTGCCGCCGCTTTTACCCGGCCTTCAAAACTTTGCAGCGTTTTCTCGATCTCTTCATCATTCAGTTTGCTCTTATCGGCAAACGCATCCTGAACACCGGCAATCAGTTGATCTTTATCCAGTTTGATACCCAGCTTTTCCTGCTCCTTCAGAGAATTGTCCATGTAACGCCCCAAAGATGCACCTAACGCGTAAGCCGCAGCCTGTTCATCATTCTTGAATTTGGCTGTCGTCGCCGTATCAGACGCCTGCGCCGTTTCCGCCGCCAGCACATGGCCGGCATTCAGCGTCAGAGCCATTGACATTGCTAACAGCGTTACTTTAAACAGTGATTTCATCCATTTCTCCAGCATCTGGAGCAACGCGCTCCAGCCATCATTAAAAATAAATTCGCGCCTACTATAACTGTGCAAATGAAGACAACACAACGACACGCGCGACAAACCTTTGATAAAAAAACGTCTGGAACGTTTTTTAACGCCGCGGGTGGCGGCCCGAAGGGCGACGGGCAGGATAGTCCGCCGTAAAACATCGCTGCGCTATGTTGACCTGAAGAACAAATCCCACTTACAGGGCAGACCCAAATCCTCAGATAGTCTATTGCTCCCTATTCCGACCGTTTTTACTACCAGAAGTTTCCGCTTTCTGACAAACTCTAAGAGAAGAAGAAGTAAGGGGAATAGCCATGTCACCGTTTTTACTTGAAGAACGGCTCGAACTACTGGAAAGCCGTCAGGCCTTTCAGGAACTGACGATAGAAGAGCTGAATCAAACCATCGTTCAGCACGAGCGAGAAATTAGCCGGTTACGTGAGCAAATGCGCCTGTTAACGGAGAGATTGCGGACTCAGCAAACTTCGTTAATCGCATCACAATCGGAAGAAACACCGCCGCCGCATTACTGATTTCAGACCGCTTAGCGCATCAATACATGAATCGTCAGCCGTAAAAAAACCTCAGAGCAATAGCCACTGCTCTGAGGTTATCTATACATCCTTCGCTTGGCGGGCAAAGCCAATCTTCATCCGCACAACGATTTCTGTCGGCCGTCGTTCTAAACGGATTAGTGGCAGCCGCACCCGCCATGTCCGCCACAGCCGCCTTTACCGTGTTCATGGTCATGATCGTGATCGTGGCCATGACCGCCACAGCAGCCGTCACCGTGCTCATGATCGTGCTCACCGTGGACATGTCCATGAGCCAGTTCTTCTTCAGTTGCTTCGCGGATCGCGATAACTTCAACATTGAAGCTCAGATTCTGGCCGGCCAGCATATGGTTGCCGTCAACCACAACGTGATCGTCTTCTACTTCCGTGATTTCAACCGGAACCGGACCCTGGTCGGTTTCAGCCAGGAAACGCATACCAACCTGAAGCTCATCCACGCCCATGAAGACATCTTTAGGAACGCGTTGAACCAGGTTTTCGTCATAGTTGCCGTAAGCATCATTGGAACCAATGTTCACATCGAAACGCTCACCCACACCACGACCTTCCAAGGCGTTTTCCAGGCCGGAAATCAGCGAACCATGACCATGCAGATAGTCCAACGGCGCACTCACCGGAGACTCATCAACCAATACACCATCTTCTGTACGTACCTGATAGGCCAGGCTGACCACCAGATCTTTTGCTACTTTCATGATATCTCCTACCGTTGGAAATCAAACTGGCGCAAATTGTAGCTGAAAAAAATCCCCCTGTACCGTCCGGAATCAAAAATCGTCGGGAACGACTTTTAACACCGCTTACGGTATCCAACCCGCCATCAATCAGGATGAAAAATGCCGATGATTTCCTGAGCCGGTCGTTCCGGCGCAGTTGGCGGTATATCCCGTTGACTTTGGTGGTAACCACATTTTACGCAAGTTACAATTTCTGTTTCGTCTTCACGCCCTACGGCCAGCGTATCCAGCGCCTGACATTGGGGACAGACGGCCCCAGCGATAAACCGTTTACGCATTGTTCATGACCTATTGTTCCTGCATTCCGCTATTCCACTTCATCCCAATCGTCAGGCCGACGCCGTTCACGCTGCATTTCCCGCTGGAAAATATCTTCCAGCTCGCGACGCGCCTCTTTGACGCGGGATATCTGGGCAACATCGCTTTGCAACTGCGGCATGAGTTCACGCAGCATACGCATATCCAGACGCCGGAAATGCTGCTGGGCGCGAAATGCCTGATGAGGATGCATTCCTAACGACATCAGCGCCTTGCGACCCAATTCCAGCGCACTGGAAAACGTTTCACGCGAGAAATGCCTGACGCCAGCCTGCAAAAGCTCATGCGCCTCAACGCGCCCGCGCGCCCTGGCCAAGATTTCCAGATGAGGAAAATGCTGTTGGCACAGACGTACAATCTCCATGGTATCTTCCGGCGCATTACAGGTAATAACAATCGACTGCGCTTGCGCCGCCCCTGCCGCCCGCAGTAACTCCAGCTCCGTCGCATCGCCATAGTACACTTTATAACCATAGCTTCTCATCAGGCTCACTGCGCTGATATCGCGCTCTAATACCGTAATCCGCATTTTGTTTGCCATCAACAAGCGGCCGATAACCTGTCCGAAGCGGCCAAACCCCACGACAATGGCCTGCGGCTCATCATCTGCAACGTAGGGCTTCTCGTCGGAGACGTCCTGTAGGTTATAACGACGCGCCAGAATACGGTCAATCGCCTGCATTAATAGCGGCGTCGTCATCATGGATATCGTCACCGTCACCAACAGCAGCGGCAGTTGTTCGCCTTTCAGGACGTTATACGTCGAAGCGGCCGAAAACAGGACAAACGCGAACTCTCCGCCCTGGCTCAAAACACCGGCAAACTGCAAACGCTCCGAACGACGCATCCGGTTGATCCGCGCCAGAACATAAAGCACCGTACCTTTGACCGCGACCAAAACCAATACGGCAACCAGCACCTTGACGATATGGGTATAGAGAATGCCCAGATTCAACGCCATCCCGACAGAGATAAAAAACAGCCCCAGCAACAGCCCTTTAAAGGGTTCAATGGCGATTTCCAGCTCATGACGATACTCACTTTCCGCCAGCAATACGCCCGCAATAAACGTACCGAGCGCCATGGAAAACCCCAGCGTTTCCATAAAGAGCGCAGAACCCAACACCAGCAACAGCGCGGCGGCGGTAAAAACTTCACGCACGCCGGACGCCGCAATGAAGCGGAACAACGGGCGCACCAGATAGCGGCCGCCGATCAACATCCCCACAAAGGCTGCGACCTTAAGCCCTATATGATTCCAGTCATCCACTTCGCCCTGAACCCCGGCCAAAATCGGGATCAGCGCCAGAGCGGGAATCACCGCCAAATCCTGAAACAGCAGCACAGAGAAACCAAGCTGGCCTGATTCGCTGCGGTTCATGCCTTTTTCACGCATCAGTTGCAGCGCCATCGCCGTAGATGACATGGCAAGGCCGACACCGCCGATCAAGGCCGACTGCCAGGAAAAATCCGTCAGGTAAAGCGCGCCCCCCAATATCACCGTACTCAGACCGACCTGCGCCGCCCCCACGCCGAAAATGGAACGCCGCAGCGTCCACAGCTTGGTCGGATTTAGCTCCAGACCGATGATAAACATCAGGAAAACCACACCCAGCTCAGAGAAATGCAGGATCGCATCGACATCCCGGATAAAACCCAATCCCCAGGGGCCAATGGCGATCCCGGCGATCAAATATCCCAATACCGCACCGATCCCCAATCGTGCCGCAATAGGTACGGCTACCACCGCCACAAATAAAAACAGCACCCCGGCGGTCAGTAGCGCAGAACTCTCCATAATTATTGTTCCTTTTTATCGAGAGGGGATGCCAGCCATTCACCATAAGCCCGGGCGTAACTTGCCAAAACATCAGGTTGCAGACGACGCGCCCAGTAAACAATCATCGGTTGCATCCAGTGCATACGGCACATTCCCGCCGTCAGCTCAAAAGGATGCAGCAGGTCCCCGATAGGGAAACGGTTATTACCTTCAGCCCGATAGGCATACTCAGGCTCTCCCGTGGTAATCACCGAACGCCAGTATTTTCCTTCCAGCGCATTGCCGCCAATACCATTGGCAAAACCGCGCGACAAAACCCGATCGAGCCATTCCTTCAGCAAGGCCGGGCAACTATAGGTATAAAATGGGTGTTGAAAAACAATTACGTCATGCTCACGCAGCAGCCGTTGTTCATGGTGAATATCGATAAAAAAATCAGGATAATGCGCGTACAGATCGTGCACCGTTACATTATCCAACTGCTGTGCCGGTTGCAGTAAAACCCGGTTGGCTACCGAGTCCTGTGATTCCGGATGGGCATACAGCAGCAAAATCTTCGGTGGCTGCAACATCATTCCCCTCCAAGGCGTCGTCATGGTAAGCGTTTTCCGTTACCATGCAGCGCAACGACTACAAACAGGACGCCGTGAGTCCTGCTATCATGTCCATAATTTAACATACTCTGAACATATGGCGCTTTATGATTGTTTTCTCTTCGCTGCAAATTCGACGTGGCGTGCGCGTTTTATTGGATAACGCGACAGCCACGATTAATCCGGGTCAGAAAGTCGGTTTGGTCGGTAAAAACGGCTGCGGCAAGTCTACGCTGCTATCATTACTAAAAGGTGAAATCAGCGCCGACGGCGGCAGTGCCACGTTCCCTCAGAATTGGGCGCTGGCATGGGTGAATCAGGAAACCCCGGCGCTGGATGTCCCGGCGCTGGACTACGTCATTGACGGCGATCGCGAATTTCGTCAGTTGGAAGCCGAACTGCACACCGCCAACGAAGAGAACAACGGACACGCCATTGCAACACTGCACGGTAAACTGGACGCCATTCAGGCATGGACCATTCAGGCC
The DNA here is from genome assembly GCF_003115815.1 of Brenneria roseae subsp. americana. Taxonomy (NCBI): domain Bacteria; kingdom Pseudomonadati; phylum Pseudomonadota; class Gammaproteobacteria; order Enterobacterales; family Pectobacteriaceae; genus Brenneria; species Brenneria roseae. The sequence goes on from NZ_QDKJ01000009.1 coordinate 11,044, forward strand.
AGAGCCTCAAGTTTGCTGCATGGGCTCGGCTTTTCTCAGGAACAACTACAGCAGCCCGTCAGCGCGTTTTCCGGCGGCTGGCGCATGCGTCTCAACCTGGCGCAGGCGTTACTTTGCCGCTCTGACTTGCTGCTGCTGGATGAACCAACCAACCACCTCGATCTCGATGCCGTCATCTGGCTGGAGAAATGGCTGAAAAGTTATTCGGGTACGCTGGTGCTGATTTCGCACGACCGTGATTTCCTCGATCCCGTCGTCAATAAAATCCTGCATATCGAGCAGCAAACGCTGAACGAATACACGGGCAACTACTCCTCTTTTGAACGCCAACGGGCAACCCGGCTGGCGCAACAGCAATCGCTGTATGAGCATCAACAGGAAAGAGTGGCGCATTTGCAACACTATATTGACCGTTTCCGCGCCAAAGCAACCAAAGCCAAACAGGCGCAAAGCCGGATAAAAATGCTGGAGCGGATGGAGTTGATTGCCCCGGCCCATGTGGATAATCCTTTCCGTTTCAGTTTCCGCCCGCCTGAATCGTTACCAACCCCGCTGCTGCGCATGGAAAAAGTCAGCGCCGGCTACGGTGATAAACTGATTCTTGAGTCAATCAAACTGAATCTGGTGCCTGGATCGCGTATTGGACTACTCGGTCATAACGGTGCGGGCAAGTCCACGCTGATCAAACTGCTGGCGGGAACGCTTGCCCCGATACACGGTGAAATCGGCCTGGCTAAAGGGGTAAAACTGGGATATTTCGCCCAGCATCAGTTGGAGTTTTTACGCGCCGATGAATCGCCATTACAGCATTTGGTGCGTTTAGCGGAACGGGAAACCGAACAGCAACTGCGTGATTACCTCGGCGGTTTCGGTTTTCAGGGCAATAAAGTCACGGAAATCACCGAACGGTTTTCCGGGGGCGAGAAAGCCCGGCTGGTACTGGCACTGGTCGTCTGGCAGCGTCCAAACCTGTTGCTGCTGGATGAGCCGACCAACCACCTCGATCTGGATATGCGTCAGGCACTGACCGAAGCGTTGATCGATTTCGAGGGCGCGCTCGTTGTGGTATCGCACGATCGACACTTGATCCGATCGACGACGGACGATCTTTATCTGGTCCATGACCGTAAAGTCGAGCCTTTCGATGGCGATCTGGAAGACTATCAGCAATGGCTGGGCGGCCTGCAACGTCAGAATAATGCCGCAGACGAAACGCCGAAAGAGAATACAACCAACAGCGCACAAGCCAGAAAAGAACAAAAGCGACGAGAAGCAGAGCTGAGAACACAAACGCAGCCGCTGCGTAAGCGGATCGTCAGGCTTGAACAGCAAATGGAAAAACTGGGCGACGCTTTAAGTGCGATCGAGGCACAGCTGGCAGACAGCGAACTTTATGATATCAGCCGCAAAGCAGAGTTGACTGATTGTCTGCAACAGCAAACCAAAATCAAAACGGATCTGGAAGAAACGGAGATGGCCTGGCTCGACGCTCAGGAACAGTTGGAGCAAATGAATCAGTCGTTGTCATAGTTGTTCCCGGTTGCGAGCGGGTAAGGCGGTTATCAGCTCGCAACTCTCGGATTCTTAACAACAGACGGTTCTCAACAACGGGCGGCTAATGCCAAATCAGTAGTACACAAGCCGCAGTCAGCAGACCCATCGATACATTAAAAATCACCCAGGATTTCTTACTGCGGAGCAGACGGCCAATCAAGGTACCAAATCCCAGCCATATGACGCCCGACACGGCATTCACCAGCACCATCCCAATGCTGATCGCAATGACTGACTGGTTATATCCCTCGCCCGCCAGACTGAAACTGGCGACTGCCCCCAGCGCCATCAGCCACGCTTTCGGATTCAAAAACTGTAGCAGCCATCCCTGATAGAGCCGCACCGGCTGAGGCGGCGCAATGGATGTTTCGAGTTTCTCGTAGGCCGCCGTGGCAATTTTCCACGCCAGCCAAAGCAGATAGGTACTGCCGAGCACCTTAAGAACCCAGTGCAAAGAGGGGTAGACCAGAATCAGACTACCGACGCCAAAAGCCACCATCAGCAAAATACTCTGCATCCCCAGCATGATCCCCAGCATCAGCCACAGCGAGCGTAGAAAACCAAAGTTGGCGCCAGAGGTCGTCAGCAACATATTATTCGGTCCGGGCGTAATCGCAGCAACCCAGAGAAAGCCTAACATCGAGAGAAATAAACTCAGTTCCATGGAGTGGGCGCCCCTCGCCCGACAGCATTGATTTGATACCGTTTTTGTCGTGTGCTTTGCAAGCACCTTAATTTTTAGCAAATTACGATCTTCAGCTTCAACAACTATCGGCTTCACCACATGATGGTTTCTGACAAATAGTCGTTTTTAAAAATAGTGATTAACTGGCAGCATCGAAGCTAACAGTGTGATATTGATCGCACAAGATCTGACAACAAGATTTTATTTACATTATGTATGACGTTTTTCGCCCGCTTAGCGGCGCCAGTAACCCCCATCTTCAAACGCTGCTGCCGAGGCTGGTGCGCCGCAGAGCATTGCTACAGCCTATCTGGCAACGGCTTGAACTGCCTGACGGCGACTTTGTCGATCTGGCCTGGAGCGAAGACCCGACACAGGCCCAACATAAACCTCGAGTGGTGCTGTTTCACGGTCTGGAAGGCAGTTTCCATAGCCCGTATGCGCATGGTCTGTTACATGCCTGCCGACAACATGGCTGGCTGGCCGTTATCATGCATTTTCGCGGGTGCAGCGGTAAACCCAATCGAATGAAACGCATCTATCACTCCGGCGAAACGGAAGATGCCAGCTACTTTCTGCAATGGTTGCAGACCACGTTTGGCGAAGTCCCTACCGCAGCGATTGGTATTTCCCTGGGCGGCAACATGCTGGCCTGCCTGATGGGCAAACAGGGCGATCGGTGTCTGTTATCCGCCGCCGTGATAGTTTCTGCCCCCTTGATGCTGGAACCCTGTAGCAGGCGTATGGAACAGGGGTTCTCTCGCGTTTATCAGCACTATTTGCTGCGTTTGCTGAAGCAGAATGCGGCCCGTAAACTGGTCGCTTACCCCGGCACGCTGCCCGTTCAGTTGGCACAGTTGAAAAAAATCAAACAGCTGCGGGAATTTGATGACGTGATTACTTCACCGGCGCACGGATTCAGCGATGCCGCCGATTATTACCACCGCTGTAGCGCCCTGCCCCTGCTGCCGCAGATACGAAAGCCGCTACTGATTATTCAGGCAAAAGACGATCCGTTCATGACCGAAGATGTTATTCCCGATTTTTCCCAGTTACCGTCTAATATTGAATATCAACTGACGGATTATGGCGGACATGTGGGTTTTGTCGGCGGATCGTTTCTGAAGCCGGAAATGTGGCTTGAACAGCGTATTCCGAGTTGGCTTACCCCGTTTCTGGATAATGTTTTTTCTGGATCTCTTTATTTTGGAAAAGAATCGTGATTATTCCCTGGCAACAACTCGATCCTGAAACGCTGGATAACCTCATCGAATCTTTCGTGCTGCGAGAGGGAACCGACTACGGCGAGGAGGAACGCTCGCTGGCGCAAAAAGTCGCTGACGTTCGCCGGCAGTTGGAATCTGGCGAAGTCGTGCTGGTCTGGTCTGAATTGCATGAAACCATCAACATCATGCCTCGCGGCCAATTTAACGTCGGTGAGCATCACTCGTATTGAACGAATAAACATGCTAAAAGCCATGTATATAAAACAATGGATATCCGTTCCCTTTTTTGATGACGCTCGGTCTCTGTGATGGAGATGCGGATGAGCGCCACCATCACGGAGTTACGCGTCTCATGTCACATAAACATCCAATTATTGCTGTCACCGGCTCCAGCGGTGCGGGAACCACTACCACCAGTCTGGCGTTCCGTAAAATTTTTCAGCAGTTAAACATGCGGGCCGCCCAGCTTGAAGGGGATAGTTTTCATCGTTATACCCGTCCGGAAATGGATATGGCCATTCGCAAAGCGCGCGATCTTGGCCGGCATATCAGCTACTTTGGCCCTGAAGCCAATGATTTCAGCTTGCTGGAACAGTCATTCATTGAATATGGCCAGCATGGTCAGGGGCAAACCCGTAAATACCTTCACACCTATGACGAAGCCATTCCCTACAATCAGGTTCCCGGCACATTCACGCCGTGGGAACCCATGCCGGCACCGACCGATGTGCTGTTTTATGAAGGCCTGCATGGCGGAGTGGTTACTGACCAGCACAATGTGGCTCAGCACGTTGACCTGCTGGTGGGCGTGGTGCCCATCGTCAACCTCGAATGGATTCAAAAACTGATTCGTGATGTCAATGAACGCGGGCATTCACGCGAAGCCGTCATGGATTCCGTCGTGCGTTCCATGGAAGATTACATTACCTATATCACACCGCAGTTTTCACGCACGCATATTAACTTCCAGCGCGTTCCCACCGTGGATACGTCCAACCCGTTTGCTGCCAAGTCCATTCCTTCGCTGGATGAGAGCTTCGTAGTGATTCACTTTCAGGGACTGGATAATATTGATTACCCTTATCTGCTCGCCATGTTGCAAGGGTCATTCATTTCTCATATCAATACGCTGGTTGTCCCTGGTGGAAAAATGGGGCTGGCGATGGAGTTAATCATGGCGCCGCTGGTACAACGACTGCTGGAAGGGAAAAAGATCGAATAAGCCCGCGGCGGCACGATAAATGAAGCGCATCGCGCCACCACGATCGCAAGCATATCAGTTAGGGCGAAGGTTACCCCCCAACCTCATGGCTGTGCGTGACTTCAACGGACTGACCCAACATCAATGCAACAGAGCAGTATTTCTCGGCTGACAGCGCCACGGCTCGTTCTACCGCTTGATCGGTCAGCCCTTTTCCCGTCACGATGAAATGCAGATTAATATGGGTAAACAGACGCGGGGCTTCCGTTCTCCGTTCTGAAGTCAATTTCACTTCACAATCGACAACATTGTGACGTCCTTTTTGCAAAATCGACACGACATCAATCGCGCTACAACCACCAACCGACATCAAAACCATTTCCATCGGACTCGGCGCCTTATCACCCGCATTACCATCCATCAGAATCTGATGCCCTGATGAGGATTCGCCAAGAAACGTTAAGCCTTCAACCCATTTAACCCGTGCCTGCATGGTGCCTCCATTAAAAAATTTTTGAAATTTTATACTGTTACTATACAAAAACATCCAATAACCGGAGCTTTATCATGCTGAAGCGAGACAACACAAGACACTTCCTTCAAGCTGTGTTAAAAACGAGAATAGAATCTGCCTTTTCTGGACAAACTCAGATACAAGGAAGATGATGGCGTCGCCAGATATCAGGTTCCAGTATATTCCCTGACGTCATTCTGCTCACACGGATTTTGATTTTTTAGCAGTAACCACGCCGTACAGGGAACTCTGAGCCCTGTGATTTGCGCAGTGAATTACAACAGAGGATGATAGCGAATGGTTCTCGGCAAACCGCAAACAGACCCAACTCTCGAATGGTTCCTTTCTCATTGCCATATCCATAAGTATCCATCGAAGAGCACGCTTATTCACCAGGGTGAAAAAGCAGAAACGCTTTACTACATCGTGAAAGGCTCTGTCGCAGTGCTAATCAAAGATGAAGAAGGCAAAGAAATGATTCTCTCTTATCTCAATCAGGGAGATTTTATCGGCGAGCTTGGCCTGTTTGAAGAAGGTCAGGAGCGCAGTGCCTGGGTACGGGCAAAAACGGCTTGTGAAGTCGCTGAAATTTCTTACAAGAAATTCCGGCAGCTGATTCAGGTCAATCCAGATATCCTCATGCGTCTGTCCGCACAAATGGCGAGCCGTCTGCAGGTTACGTCGGAAAAAGTCGGTAACTTGGCTTTTCTTGATGTGACAGGCCGTATTGCTCAAACGTTGTTGAACCTGGCGAAACAACCCGATGCCATGACGCATCCGGATGGCATGCAAATAAAAATTACCCGTCAGGAAATTGGACAAATTGTTGGCTGTTCGCGTGAAACCGTGGGCCGCATTCTAAAAATGTTGGAAGACCAGAACCTGATCTCCGCACATGGCAAAACGATTGTCGTTTACGGCACTCGTTAAATCCTACTTAACCCGACAAAAAAAGCGTGAAGGCAACTTCACGCTTTTTTAATGATTTCAGGGCAATGACACATTAACCTGCGGCATTAACCACTTGCTCAACGGCTTTCGCAAACTTCGCCATTCCTTGTTCGATATCCTGCTCCTCAATAATCAGCGAAGGTACAAAGCGAATCACATTTGGTCCCGCCATCAGCACCATCACCCCTTGTTCCGCGGCTGCGGCTAAAAAGTCGCCTGCCCGCCCATGCCATTCCGGTTTCAGTTCAGCGCCCAACAATAAGCCCATGCCACGAACCTGCTCGAAAATACCGTACTGATGGTTAATCTTTTCCAACGCACTGATAAATCGATCGTGACGCTCCGCCACCCCCGCCAACACTGCTGGCGTATTGATCGTATCCAGCGCCGCTTCCGCCACGGCGCAAGCCAGAGGGTTACCGCCATAGGTCGTACCGTGTACGCCGACCGTCATCACAGAGGCAATGTCTTCGGTCGTCAGCATCGCACTGATCGGGAAACCGCCGCCCAACGCTTTCGCCGTGGTCAGGATATCCGGCGTAATACCGTAATACATATAGGTAAACAGTTTGCCCGTTCTGCCCATTCCACTTTGCACTTCATCAAAAACCAATAGCGCCTTATGCCGATCGCACAATTCACGCACGCCTTGCAGAAACTCCGGCGTGGCAGGCATGATTCCGCCCTCGCCCTGCACCGGTTCCAGCACAACCGCACAGGTGTGGTCATCCATCACCGCTTTGACCGCCGCCAGATCGTTAAAAGGCACATGCACGATATCCGCGGGTTTGGGTCCAAAACCGTCGGCATATTTTGCCTGCCCGCCAACCGAGACGGTGAATAACGTTCTTCCATGGAACGCGTTATAAAACGCAATAATCTTGGTTTTATATGGGCTATGGCGTTTGATCGCATAGTGGCGCGCCAGTTTAAAAGCCGCTTCGTTTGCCTCGGCCCCGGAGTTAGCAAAAAATACCCGATCGGCAAAGGTCGCATGAATCAGCTTGCTGGCAAGACGTAGCGCCGGCTCATTGGTAAAAATATTGCTGGTGTGCCACAGCTGTTCTCCCTGCTGTTTCAACGCGGCAACCAGAGCAGGATGGCAATGGCCAAGCGCGGTAACCGCAATACCGCCAGAGAAATCAATATATTCCCGCCCTTGCTGATCCCATACCCGGCTTCCCTTACCTTTCACCGGCACAAACTGCGCTGGTGCATAAACCGGCAGAATCACTTTATCGTGAGTTTCTCTCGTTACTGCTTTGTTCTCTGTAGCCATTTGCTGCCCCGCTCTGATATCCCATTGTTCCGAATGAAAATATAGTCATTAAATATGCATAAAAAATCAAATTCAGGCAATATTAAATCACCAACGCCGGGCAATTACTTGCTATACGATTAGATTTTAAGGAAATTATCCAGAAACTGATGCCCCTGCTGACTAAGTATGCTTTCAGGATGGAACTGTACTCCTTCCAATGGCAGTGCCCGGTGTCGAATTCCCATGATCTCATCGCGTTCACCGTCGCACTCGCTCCAGGCCGTCACCTCAAAGCAGTCAGGCAACGAGTCCGCCTCAATGACCAGCGAGTGGTAGCGCGTCACCGTCAGTGGCTGAGACAATCCGGAAAAAACCCCCGTCTTGTTATGGGTGATGAGAGAGGTTTTACCATGCATGACCTGTCTTGCCCGTACAACGCGCGCGCCAAATGCCTGCCCCAGCGCCTGATGACCAAGACAGACGCCCAGAATCGGTAATTTATCGGCGAAATGGCGGATCACCGCCAGTGAGATACCGGCTTCATCCGGAGTGCAGGGCCCCGGGGAAATCACCAACCGATCGGGCCCAAGCTGTTCGATATCCGCCAATTTCAGCTCATCGTTACGCTTGACCAGAACGTCGGCGCCCAACTCACAGAAATACTGATACAGGTTATAGGTAAAGGAGTCGTAGTTATCGATCAGTAACAGCATGCTTCGCCTGAAATCCTCATTTAAAAAACGCCCTCACGTCTACATACCACCACAAAGTGACATTAATCATACATGGCAACGATGATAAATCGCAGGGCTCGTAACGTCGGTCACCGATCAGATGACGCCGGGTTACAGCAACGGGCGAGCTCGCTTGAATAAGTGGGTTTCGCGATGACCAATGTAAAAAAGGCCAGATTCTGGCCTTTCTTCATGTTCTCGATCCAATATGTCGTTCGGCTCAGGGCAGCACTTTCGCTGACTGAATAACGATAGGTTTGGTTGGCACATTCTGATAAGGGCCGACGTTTTCAGTCTGCACCTGAGAGATCTTATCCACGACTTCCATGCCTTTCACCACCTTCCCAAAGACGGCATAGCCGAAATCGCGCTGACCATGATCGAGAAAGGCGTTATCTGCCACGTTAATAAAGAACTGGCTGGTAGCGCTGTCTTTTTCCGCCGTACGCGCCATAGAAATGGTACCGCGCAGGTTACGCAAACCGTTGTCCGCTTCGTTCTTGATCGGAGGATTAGGGGCTTTCTGTTTCATATCACTGCTAAAACCCCCACCCTGAACCATGAAGCCCGGGATCACACGATGGAACGTCGTACCGTTATAGAAACCGCTGTTAACGTACTCAACAAAATTTTTCACCGAGACCGGTGCTTTTTGATTATCCAACGCCAGTTCAATATCCCCGGCCGACGTAGTCAGCTGTACGTGCGTGGTGCCAGAAGCGGCCAATACCGGAGAGAGCGCGGTCAGTGAAATAAAGGCTGCTGCCGCAACCAGAGTACGTTTGAACATTGAGAATTCCTTTTTGAAGAGGCCAACTACAGAAAGCGTAGTGATTGTAAATATCCACACTCTTCAAAGCCACCCATTTACCTTTTTTTACGTAGCAAAGTCCGATTGTAACGAGCGGTTAAGCACAAAACCCATTGCGGGAGCGTTTTCAACGTCGCCTGCGACGGCCCAAAGGGTGGCGGGCAGGATAGACCGTCATAAAAAAGAGCTGGCACTAAAGTCAGCTCCAGAGGTTTTATTACATGATATGAAAGAGAATTACCCCATACGTTCCGAACGCACAGCCAAATCGCGGCTGTACTGACGGCTGGCATCCACCAGCATCGTGGTATAAGCATTCTTTGGCGTATCCCGGGTTAAATCGCCAATATCCAGCGTTTCGAGTATTCGTCCGTATTGCATCACCGCGACCCGATGGCATAAATGAGAAATAACGCCCAGATCGTGCGTGACCAACAGATACGTCAATCGCTCCTGCTGTTGCAATTCAGCCAGCAGATTAAGAATTTCCGCCTGCACGGAAACATCCAGCGCAGAGGTCGGCTCATCCAGCAGCAACACCTGAGGTTCCAGAATCAAGGCGCGGGCAATCGCCACACGCTGGCGCTGCCCGCCCGAAAGCTGATGCGGATAGCGGCGGCGAAAGTGCGTCCCCAGGCCTACTTTCTCCAGCAGCGTATCAATACGATCGTCACGGTCGTTAAAACGGTGGATTGACAGCGGTTCTTCCAGAATCGCTTCCACCGTATGACGAGGATGCAGGGAGCCATAGGGGTCCTGAAAGACCATCTGCACTCGACGGCAGCGATCCTGATCGATACGGTGCGCCAGTTGCTGACCATCAATCAGTAAACGTCCTTGCCAGTGATTAAACAATCCGGCCAGGCATTTCAGCACGGTCGTTTTACCCGAGCCTGACTCACCGACCAGACCGAAAATATCACCATCGTCAACGGTAAGATTCACGTCATACAGAACCTGATTCTGTGTACTTCCCTGACCAAACGACAGATTAAGGTTATTCACTTCAATCATGGGTCTGTTCATATTCGTGGACTTGTTCATCGTCGCCATACCGGCTCCTTACTCATTAATCCAGGCGGGATCGCGGTTCATCACAGGCAGGCGCGGACGCGGATGGTCAATATCCGGTAGCGAATTCAGCAAACCACGGGTGTAAGGATGCCGTGCATTATCCAGATCGGCGGCGGCGATGGACTCCACCACCCGCCCGGCATACATCACCAGCACCCGATCGCAGAAGCTGCGAACCAGATTGATGTCATGGCTGATAAAAATCAGCCCCAGCCCACGTTCGCCGACCAGATCGTCGAGCATTGCCAGCACCTGTAAACGCACAGAAACATCCAGCGCCGACGTCGGTTCATCAGCAATCACCACTTCCGGTTCGGTGATTAACATCATCGCAATCATGATGCGTTGCCCCTGCCCGCCTGAAATTTCATGGGGATACAGGTTATATACCCGTTCCGGCTGGCGGATGCGTACCACGTCCAGCATCGCCATTACTTTTTCCTTCGCTTCGCGGCGTGAAACGCGATGATGAGCCAGATAGGCTTCTGCGATCTGATCGCCAACGCAGACCACCGGATTCAATGAATATTTTGGATCCTGCATAATCATTGAAATGCGTTTCCCGCGGATCTGACGCATCCGGGCCTCATCTGCTTTTAGCAAATCCGTGTCGCCGAAACGTAGCCGATCTGCCGTAATACGCGCGCTGTGCGGGTGCAAACGCAGCAAGGCGCGCCCCACGGTTGATTTACCCGAGCCTGACTCGCCGACAATGGCCAGCTTTTCACACCCCAGCGAGAAAGAGACACCGCGCACGGCATCGGTGACCACCTCGCCATTGACAAAACTTACCCGCAGATTTTCAACGTCCAGCAGCGGATCCGCCGGCGGTACGCGCCGGGAAAGATTATTCAGTTCTGGGATCGAGGATGTCACGTAGGCCGTCTCCAAGGAAATTGAACGCCAGGCTGTTGATCAAAATCGCCAGCCCCGGAATAGTCACTAACCACCAGCACTCCATCATGTAACGGCGACCGGCCGAAATCATGGCTCCCCACTCAGGATCGGGCGGCTGAGCCCCTAATCCCAGGAAACCCAGTCCGGCGGCGGTCAGAATAATACCCGCCATATTCATGGTGATACGGATAATTACCGATGGCAGACACAGCGGTACAATGTGATGCAGCAGAATGCGAAGAGAGGATGCCCCTTGCAGTTTCACGGCAGAAACAAAATCGGCATGACGCAAGGACAGCGTTTCGGCCCTTGCCAGACGGGCAATCGGCGGCCAGGCGGTTAGCGTAATCGCGATAATCACATGCTCCAGCCCGGGACCAAGCGCAGCCACAAACGCCAGCGCCAGCACCAGACTGGGGAAAGAGATGAAAATGTCGGTGATGCGCATCAGGATGGTATCAACGATGCCGCCGTAATAACCCGCGACCACGCCCAGCAGCAGACCAATAGGCCCAACGGTTACCGACACCAGCGCCACAATATACAGCGTGATGCGCGAACCATAGACCAGGCGGCTAAAGACATCGCGGCCAAACTCATCGGTGCCAAACCAATGGGCGGCGCCCGGTGCCTGTAACGCATTGGCCAGGTCCTGCACCAGCGGATCGTGCGTGGCGATCCACGGTGCGAAAATCGCCACCAACAGCAGCATCAGCACAATAGCGGAACCTATCGCGGTCAGCGGGTTACGCATCATCAACAGCAGAAACCCGGCGATCCGTGCACCGCGCAGCCTCAGGCGGCCCACTCGCTTTTCGGGTGGCGTGCGCGCGATCGATTTACCAACGGTCGATTCACGAACTACCGGCGGCTCAGAGGAAATATTCATGCGTTCGTCCTCGGATCAAAAATTTGATACAGCATGTCCGACAGCAGGTTGAGAGTGACGAAAATCAGCCCCACCAGCAGTACGCATCCCATAACCGCGTTCATATCTCCCAACAGCAGACTGCCGGTCAGATAAGAACCAAAACCCGGCCATGAGAATACGGTTTCGATCAGCACCGCCCCTTCCAGCAGTGAGCCATAAGCCAGCGCCACGACCGTCAGAAGCTGCACCAGAATATTGCGAAACGCGTGGGCCCAGACGACCCGGAATTCAGACAGACCTTTTACCCGCGCGGTAATGATGTATTCCTGCGAGAGCTGCGCCAGCATAAAGCTGCGCGTCATGCGGCTGATATACGCCAGAGAATGAAACCCCAGAATGGTGGCAGGCAATACCAGATGGTTCAGCGCGCTGCGAAAAACCTCCCAGTTTCCTTCCAGCATCGCATCCAGCAACAGCAGGCCGGTACGATTTTCCACCAGACCGTCATACGCCATGTCCACCCGTCCGGCGCCGCCGACCCAGTTGAGCCAGGCATAAAACACCAGCAGCCCCATCATCCCGACCCAGAATATCGGCGTGGAATAGCCAGCCAGACTGATAAAGCGCACAACGTAATCCGCCCATTTGCCGCGTCTTGCCGCCGCCAGCACGCCAAGCGGCACGCCTAAACCGGCACCGACGATAATCGCCATCGTGGCAAGCTCAACGGTGGCGGGGAAAACCCGGATAATGTCGTCCATTACCGGTCGCCCCGTCAGAAGCGCATTACCGAGATCGCCGTGCATGAGCGAATTGAAGTAGATAAAAAACTGCACATACAGCGGCTTATCCAACCCCAGTTGCTGATAAACCTGTTGATAAGTACTTTGGTCGGCATCCTGTCCGACAATCGCCAGAACCGGATCGATTGGCATCACGCGGCCAATCACGAAGGTCAGGATCAATAATCCGAACAGCGTGACGACAACCTGAAACAGACGTTTTGCCAATCGACGCAATATCCCACCCGGCTTGATCCAGTCAGAGAAAACCATGTTCTTTCTCCTGATATCCCGTTAACGGCGACGTTAAGTCCCCACTAACGCAGTTATGTCGTTTTTGACGTTCCCGAGCGGGATGATTAGCCGGCAGCAGCCCGGCCAATCATCCGCGGAAAGCGTGGAAACTAGCGCTGTTTATAGACCTCGCGCAGCTGTGTCGTAGAGGACGGATGCGGCACATAGCCTTTCACGTCTTCCCGCAACACGATGGAATCGATCATCTGCGACACCGGAATGATGGCCGGAAACAGTTCTTCATAACGATTCTGGATGTTGATATACATCTGCTTCTGTTTCTGAGGATCTTTCTCCAACAGCGCCTGATCAATCATGTCGTTCAGGGGTTTATCGTAGAAAGAGGTGCGCCAGCCCTGGAAATTGGTCAGTTTGGCCTCGTCGCTGTTATCCGGATTGTAGACAACGGAGCGCAGGCTGGAGTGAGGATGCGGATCGACGCCGCCGCCGCCGCGGCCAACCAGCATATCGAATTTACGATCGCGCATTGCGCCATAAACCTGATTACCGGTACCGGAGATAATTTTGGCTTTGATGCCGGCCTGCGCCAGCGTTGACTGCACCGACGTCGCCAGATTCAGGAAAGGCTGATCCGACAGCACACGCAGCGTGGTTTCAAATCCATTCGGATAGCCCGCTTCCGCCAGCAGCGCTTTTGCCCTCGTCACATCCAGCTTGTAGCCGGGATCCGGCAGCGTGGCATCCATCCCTTGCTGGATGGGACGCTGGTGGTAGAAACCGTAACCGGTCATCACCGTTTTGTTAATACCATCATAATCAATGAGATAACGAACCGCTTCGCGCACCTTGGGCTTCGCGAAGTATTCATTCTTCAGACTCATCGCGACGTAATACAGCGTGCCTTTTTTCACCTCATCCACGACAACGTTCTTGTCCTGTTTCAGGGCGTTAATATCCGGCACCGACATCCCGGAAGCGACATCAATATCGCCTTTTTCAATCATCAGGCGCAGCGCCTGCGACTCGGTCATATGACGGAAAATGACGCGTTTCATTTTGGCATCACCGTGCCAGTTGCCCTCAACCCGGCTGATGCGCAACACATCTTTCGCCTGCCATACATCCAATTTGAACGGGCCAGATCCCGCTTCGTTAGTTGTCAGCCAACCGTTGCCCCAGTCGCCGTTTTTCTCATGCGCCATCACCGTTTTGCTGTCCAGCACCGATCCGCTGCCCAGCGTTGCCAGCGAATAGATAATCAGTTTGGGATCGTTTGGTTTGGGTAATTCGATTTCGATCGTATGGTCATCTTTGGCGCGGATCATTTTCTCCACGTTTTCCGCCGTGAAGCCATAGGATTTCCAGGTCGTGGCCTGCGCCATGTTGAGGTTAAGCAGCCGCTTCATCGACCAGGCGAAATCTTGCGCCGTAACAGGGTTGCCGGAATGAAATTTCGCGTTGTCCACCAGATTGAAGGTAATGACGTTGCCGTCATCGCTCACGCTCCAGCTTTTCGCCAGAGCAGGCTGGACGCTACTCAGGTTTTCCGGATCGAGCACCACCAGCGAGTCATACAGATTGACGATAATGCCCACCACTTCGTTTCCCGTCATCGCGGCCGGATCGAGCGAGAGCATATTGTTCATGTTCATACCGACGATCAGCTGATCGTCCGGCGTTTTGGCTGACAGCATGGCCGGTGTTACGGCCATACACAGGGTACTTAACAGTAGGGTACGGAGTATTGCTCGTGCTTTCATTATTCTTCTCCAGGTGTGGAAGTATGGAAGACGACAACTTTTTATTTTTTAAAGGGTTCGTTCTTTCAGATCGGACGAAAAATTTTATTCTTTGCTTAAGGTATGCCCCTCAATCCAGTCAAAATTGATATCTTCTCCCAGTCCCGGACGCTGGGGCAGATGCACAAAACCCTCGTCATCCATCGGATCAACAATCGAATTCAGGTAAGCGGCAGGTTTGTCGTAATCAAGGAAGGGGTGCAACAGTCCGCGCTCATACCAGCGGCAGTTCTTGATTGCACCGACCACAGCCAGATTCGGTGCGCCGTTGCCATGAATTTCGCAATCCATACCGAAGGCTTCCGCCAGGCTGGCGACCTTCATACACGGCGAGAGGCCGCCCACGCCTTGTACGCCCGCGCGCAAAATATCGCATGCGCCTTCTTTCACCCAGTCAGCACGGCTGAAGTACTTGCCTGACAGGCTTTCCGGTCCAATCACATCGATATCCAGATTTTTGGTCAGCCAGCTGTAAGACGCCATGCTCTGTTCTTCCATCGGCTCCTCAAACCAGGTGAAACCCAGCTTCTGAAGCTCACGGCCGATATACAGCGCATCGCTGCGGCTGTACCAGTGGTAGCCATCCAGCATCAGGCAAATATCCGGACCGACCGCTTCACGCACCGCGGCGCACGCCCTCACGTCCATCTTCGGGCTCGGCGCAAACGATACTGGCGGCATCCAGGTGTGCAGCTTGATCGCTTTATAACCGCGTTGCACCAGTTTCTCGGCGAACTGGCCGTACTCTTCCGGCGTGGATAAACCGCCTTCCAGCTCATCGCCGCACATCGTGCTGCCGTAGGCAGGCACTTTTTCACGATAGCCGCCCAACAGCTTATGAACCGGCATATTCAGCACACGGCCTTGTAAATCCCACAGCGCGGATTCGGCGATCGACAGTGCGCGATCGGTCAACTGGTTGGCGCTGCCGCGCTGCCAATGCACCAGATCCTGCCAGAGACGCTCACGATCAAACGGGTTTTGCCCGATCAAGACCTTACGGAAAAATGCATTCACGATATGCGGGCGAATCACTTCCGGCGGAGCAAATGCATAACCCTTATGCCCCTCGTCCGCGCTGATGGTCAGCAGGGCCAATTTGGCCTGATTTTCAGCCCCCGGATGTGAATGCCCCGCGCTGTCAGACACCCGGCGAGTAGGGTAAGTAAAGACGGTGACATCAATTGACTCTATTTTCACGTTGTTACCTGCCTTGATATTTAATACGACTCATGTACATGATTCGCAGCGATAAACTGCATTAATTAAAGGATAACGTCGCGGTATGTGCCCGGCCCGGATAAGAGGAAAAGCACCTATCTGTCTGGTTAGACCAAACAAAGCGATCAACATCACAAAAAGAAACTACGTGTTAATAAAAAAAAAATAGTGTTTTATTTTTAATTATTAAGGTTGTTTCTGCGTTAGTCATTAGGCATTTTCTTTCATATGAAGAAATTATGTTATGGATTACTGGGCAAATGCCCATATCCTTGTGAGCATTATCACTAGAAAAATGGAAGACCACATTTTAAGAATGGGTAAAATTCATGCAGACAACGGCTCTCCCTCTTCTGGGTCGATAGCTCATTCAACCGATTTTCCAACCGTACCCCGGGTAAGAGCCCGTCCGTCGTTATCGATGGCAATGCACAAATTAAACATTTATCCATCGCGGAAAGCGTAACCGCCGTTGATAATATGCCGTCATTAACATCATGCTACGCGCCCTGCCGCAATGGCGGGGCGCTTCTGCTGACCCGAATTTATTAAGAGGCGCCACATGGATTACCTGCCAATATTCTGCCAGTTACGCGATAAACATTGTTTGTTGGTAGGGGGAGGAGAAATCGCCGAACGAAAGGCGCAGTTGCTACTGGACGCAGGTGCGATTCTCACGGTGAACGCGATCGGCTTCAATGAACAATTTCTGACCTGGCAGGAAGCAAGCCGGGTAACCCTGGTACAGGGTAGCTTCCATCCGGATTTACTGAATGGCGCCTGGCTGGTCATTGCCGCCACCGACGATCGCGAGGTCAATAAACAGGTTTACGATCGCGCCAGCAAACTGCGGATCTTCTGTAATGCGATCGACGATGCACAAAATGCCAGCTTTATCATGCCCTCGATTATCGATCGCTCTCCCCTGATGGTCGCCGTGTCATCCGGCGGTACTGCGCCGGTTTTGGCTCGCCTGCTGCGTGAAAAACTGGAGGGGATCCTGCCCCAACACCTCGGCAAACTGGCTGCATTGGCAGGTGAACTACGTCAGCGCGTCCAGAGCCGCTTTCGGCATGCCGGAACGCGACGCCGTTTCTGGGAAAAACTGTTTACTCACGATAGGCTGGCTCAGGCGCTGGCCAATAACGACAGCATCAGCGAACAGCAGCTAACCGAACAGCTTTTTTCAGCACCGCTGGATGACAAAGGCGAGGTGGTTCTGGTGGGCGCCGGTCCGGGAGATGCCGGGTTATTAACGCTGAAAGCCTTACAGCAGCTACAGCTGGCAGATGTTGTGGTCTACGATAGACTGGTCTCCCGCGATGTACTGAATCTGATCAGGCGTGACGCCGAACGAATCTTTGTCGGTAAAGCATCTGGTTACCACACCATTCCACAAGAGCAGATTAACCAGCTGCTGGAAGAAAAGGCGCTGGCCGGCAAACGGGTCGTGCGGCTGAAAGGCGGCGATCCCTTCATTTTTGGCCGTGGCGCCGAAGAGCTGGAACATCTGCAACTGGCGGGGATCCCTTTTTCCGTCGTTCCGGGCATTACCGCCGCCTCCGGCTGTGCGGCATACAGCGGCATTCCCCTTACCCACCGCCACCATTCGCAAGGGGTGCGACTGATAACGGGCCATGTCCGGCATGACGCCGAGCTCGACTGGTCCAGTCTGGCGGGTGAAAAACAGACGCTGGTGTTCTACATGGGGCTTCAGCAGGCGGAATATATCCAGCGCAAATTGCTGGAACAACGGTTACCTGAAACCGTACCGGTGGCGCTGATCGAAAACGGCACCTCAACCACGCAGCGGGTCTTTACCGGTCAGCTTTCGCAACTTGGCGAACTGGCAAAACAAGCGATAAGCCCGTGTCTGATTATCGTTGGCAGCGTTGTCAGCCTGAGAGAAAAACTGAACTGGTTTGCCCGTCAGCCCAAATAACCCGCCGATTATCCTTTCGTTATTAAACCGCCGTCCAAAACCGGATAGCGGTCGCCTTGCACCGCACAAAAGCAATGCACCATAAAGGAGCATAAAAATGCACTTTATTGTCACATTTCCTTGCAAAGAGGAAATTCGGTGCTTTACCACCCGCCCTATCTAGCCTATTTTGAAGACGTTCACATTAATTAATAAGCAAAATATATGAATAAATAGTCAATTGACGAACAGGTAAAATATGGCCTGGATATTGCTTCGCATCCTAAGCACTTTAGTGTGAGAACCATGGCGAATGGCGAATAACCGATCGTCTGTTACTACCTGATCATGTCTCTTTGCTTTATGGGCAACACGTTCTCTAGCTGAGTTATCTATCTGCATCGTCGTTCCCGAACAGGATGTGCGGTCCTCTGATCACAAAAACAGTTCTGATCACCGCGTATTTAATGACAGAACAATAAGAAGTTGGGAGCTATTCGTGGAAGAAATAACTTTCTGGCAACTCATCAGTTTTGGTGAACATGGCTGGGGGAAATTATTACTGATTGGTACCGGCATGACGCTCGCGCTGGCAAGCTGCGGTTTTCTGCTTGGCGCATTCATCGGTACGCTCGGCGCATGGTCAAAAATCTGCGGTAATCGCCCAATTCGCTATCTGGCTGATGGTTATACCACCATCACGCGCGGCATCCCGGATCTGCTTATTATCTACCTGCTTTACTTTGGCGGCAGTTCCGCGTTAACCATGCTGGGCAAACTCTTTGGCAACGAGGGCTTTATCGGCTTCCCCGGTTTTCTTGCCGGGGTGTTTGCCGTTGGCGTCTCTTCCGGAGCACAACAAACGGAAGTTTTTCGCGGCGCATTCTATGCCGTATCCCGCGGTGAAATCGAAGCCGCCAAAGCCTGCGGTATGCCAACGCTGCTACGACTTCGACGTATCATTGTGCCGCTTTTGCTGCGTCATGCTATTCCGTCGCTGGGTAATGTCTGGCAGCTGGTGTTAAAAACCTCCGCTCTGGTATCGGTTACCGGCGTTGCCGAACTCCTGACCCAATCGCAGACCGGCGCGGGCTCAACGGGCAAACCGTTTGATTTCTTTATGGCTGCCGCCATTCTGTATCTGATTATCTCTATCTGTTCTGGCTGGATCATGCGCCGGGCGGAGTCCTATTATTCCCGGGGTGTGAAACGCTGATGGATTTTCCTTTTATTTATGAAACGTTTCTGGAGATTATTCCCGGTATTCCGCTCACACTGCAACTCGCCATCGGTTCCGTATCATTAGGTTTCTTTCTGGCGTTGGGGCTGGCGTTAATGCAGCTTTCCACTTACCGGATACTGCAATCCATTGCACGGACCTATGTGCTGTTTTTCCGCGGCACGCCGCTGCTGGTACAGCTCTTTCTTATCTATTACGGATTGGGGCAATTTACCTGGGTGCGGGAAAGTGTTCTATGGCCGGTACTGCGTGAGCCCTATTGGTGCGCGCTGCTGTCGCTCAGTTTATGTACCGGGGCTTACGCCAGTGAAATCATTCGTGGCGGACTGCAATCCGTACCCGACGGACAAATCGAAGCGGCCCGCGCCTGCGGCATGCCCAGACGCATGATTTTCAAGCGCATCATTTTCCCGCTGGCGATCCGTCAGGCGTTGCCCGCTTACGGTAATGAATTGATCTCCATGATCAAATCAACCTCGCTGGCATCCATTATTACGCTGATGGAAATTACCGGTATTGCCGCGCGCATCATTGCGGAAACCTACCGGGCACTCGAAGTTTTCCTGGTTGCCGGGGCGATCTATTTATTTATCAACCTTATCCTGACACGTCTGCTGATGTGGGCCGAATTTACCATGACCCCACATTTACGTGCGCCTGGCGCATCATCGACTGCCAAAAAAATTAAGAAACTGGGAGATCTTCAATGACCACACCCGCCATCAGCCTGCGCAACATTCACAAAAGCTTTGGTTCTCTGGAAGTGCTGAAAGGGATCTCTTTTGAAGCCAGTCAGGGTGAAGTGATTTCTATTCTTGGCTCATCCGGCTCCGGGAAGTCCACCCTGCTGCGCTGCATTAATATGCTGGAGCTTCCCGATCAGGGAGAGATCGTCGTCGCCGGTGAATCCATTGAAATGAAACCCAACCGCAAAGGACAACACCGACCGTCGAATCCGAAACAGATTGACCGCATACGCAGCCAGCTCGGGATGGTCTTTCAGAACTTCAACCTGTGGTCACACAAAACGGTTCTGGAAAATATTATTGAAGCGCCGGTTCATGTGTTGAAGCGTCCACATGCTGAATGCGTGGCGCATGCCGAGCAACTGCTGGAAAAAGTGGGGTTGGCGGACAAGCGGCATTACTACCCTTCCCATCTGTCTGGCGGCCAGCAGCAGCGCGCCGCGATTGCCCGCGCACTGGCCATGGCGCCCAAGGTTATGCTATTCGATGAACCCACATCGGCGCTCGATCCCGAACTGGTCGGCGAAGTGTTACGCGTCATGCGTACGCTGGCAGACGAAGGCATGACCATGCTGGTGGTCACGCATGAAATGGATTTCGCCCGAGAAGTCTCTAACCGCGTGGTGTTCCTGCATCAGGGTGAAATTGAAGAGCAGGGTACGCCGGAGCAGGTTTTCACCGCCAGTCAGTCCGCCCGCTTCAGGCAATTTATCGCCAGTTGGTAAATCATCTACTTGACAGATAGTCAAACTATAACACCGGGAGAACACCATTATGATGAAGTCAAAATTAAAAACGATCGTCTGTTCACTGTGTCTGGCAGGCACGCTGGCCGCTTCATTCGGCGCATCGGCTGAAGAGAAAAAATGGACGACGGTGCGTATCGCCACTGAAGGCGCTTTCCATCCTTATAATTTTACCAAGCCAGACGGTACGCTGGATGGTTTTGAAATCGATATGTATAAAATTCTGTGCGATAGCATGCAGGTGAAGTGCGAAATCATCGTGCAGCCCTTTACCAGTACCATTCCGGCACTGAACGCCGGCAAGTTTGACGCCATCATCTCCGGTATGTCCGCTACAGACAAGCGTCGGGAAGTCATCGATTTCAGCCAGCCCTACTCGCAAACCGGACAAACTTTCGCCGTGCTGAAATCCAGTACGTTAGCCAAAGAATTCCCTGACGAAGGCAAACGCTTCTCCATGAAACCTGAGGATGAAGCGGCATCCGTAGCGGAAATTGAAAAACTGAAACCGCTGCTGAAAGGCAAAACCATTGGCGTACAGTCCGCTTCAATCGCCAGCACGTTCCTGGATAAGTATTTAAAAGGCGTCATGACCGTACGTGAATACAAAACCACACAGGAACACGATCTTGACCTGAAAGCCGGACGCGTCGATCTGGTTATTGCTTCCGCCGCCTACCTGAAAGGCGTGACTGAAAAACCCGGCAACACCGACATCGTCACGCCCGGACCGCTGTTTATCGGTGGCATCCTGGGAAGTGGCTCTTCCGTTGGCCTGCGTAAGAGCGATCCTGAATTAAAAGCCATGTTCAACGCGGCCATTGAGAAAGCTAAAAACGACGGCACGCTGAAACAGCTGAGTGAGAAGTGGTTTGGCATGGATACGTCACCACTCTGAGTCTCTCAGAACATGAAGTCCACGCCTTGTCATAACAAAATGAAGAGCATATAGCGCATGAACCTAACACAGACTGAAGAGGTACTGCCGCCAGTCGATCGTCAAACCGTGGAAGAGATCTGCGGATTAATTGCGGCTAAACGGCAACAGTTTTTTACCCTGAGTGATGGCATATGGGATACGCCAGAACTGAACTATCAGGAATACCGTTCCGCCGCACAGCATGAAGCGGCGCTGAAAGCAGAAGGTTTTCACCTGACGAAAGGCATTGCCGGTATGCCAAC
Source organism: Brenneria roseae subsp. americana (assembly GCF_003115815.1). Classification (NCBI taxonomy): domain Bacteria; kingdom Pseudomonadati; phylum Pseudomonadota; class Gammaproteobacteria; order Enterobacterales; family Pectobacteriaceae; genus Brenneria; species Brenneria roseae. Next base: position 32,715 of record NZ_QDKJ01000009.1, read on the forward strand.
CGCATTACTGGGGGAATTTGGCGAAGGAAAGCCGGTCATTGCGATCCTTGGTGAATATGACGCGCTGCCGGGGTTAAGCCAGCAGGCGAACGTTACAGAACCCGCACCGTTGGAAAACGGCGGTAACGGGCACGGTTGCGGACATAATCTGTTGGGCACGGCCGCATTACAGGCCGCAACCGCCGTCAAAGACTACCTGCAAAAACACGCGATGCAGGGAACCGTGCGTTTCTATGGCTGCCCGGCAGAAGAAGGCGGATCGTCAAAAGGCTTTATGGTAAAAGCCGGTGTGTTTGACGACGTCGATATCGCTATCTGCTGGCATCCGGCGACGTTTACCGGCGTCAACAGCCCGGTATCACTGGCCTGCAACGAGCTGAATTTTTACTTTAAAGGCCGCTCCGCCCATGCGGCCAGCAGCCCGCACCTGGGACGCAGCGCGCTGGATGCCGTCGAGTTAATGAACGTTGGCGTTAACTATATGCGTGAGCATATGCCCTCTTCCGCCCGCGTACATTACGCCATTACCGACAGCGGCGGCCACGCGCCTAACGTAGTTCAGGCCAATGCAACCGTTCGCTATCTTGTTCGGGCGCGGCAATTGCCAGAGCTGCATCAGCTGGTCAAACGGGTGAAAAAAATCGCCGAAGGCGCCGCGTTGATGACCGAAACCGAAGTCAGCCACGAAGTGCTTAGCGGCGATGCCAACCTGATCGGCAACCCGCCGCTGGAACAGCGCATGCATGAACACTTGCTGACGCTGGGGCCAATTGAGTTTGACGAACACGATCGCCAGCTCGCCGCTAAATTTCAGACCGCGATGACAGAGGAAGACATTGCGAACTCTTACGCTCGGTTTGGTGTAAAACCACAGCCGGGTCTGGCACTGCACGACGATATCTATCCGCTTTATAGCCCCAATGAAGCCTTTATCGGCTCCACGGATGTGGGAACCGTAAGCTGGGTGGTACCGACCGTCCAGATCCGTAGTGCAACCTATGCTATCGGCACGCCGGCCCACTCATGGCAGTTGGTCGCGCAGGGTAAAACGGAAGCGGCGCACAAAGGTATGGAATATGCCGCCAAAGCGATGGCGTCACTGGCTATCGATCTGATGTTGACGCCGGAGTTGATCGCTCAGGCCAAAGCCGACCATCAAGCCAAGCTCCGGCAGACGCCGTTCGAGAACCCAATTCCGGATGATGTGTTTCCACCGCTGCCGCAGTAACTGAATAAAAGCCGTAAGGCTATCAGAGAAAGAAGGGTAATCAGGAGGCAAAAGCCTCCTGATTATTATTTAACCTTTACGGACGAGGGACAAATCCAACCGCGTTATACACTTTCTTCAGCGTTTCCTGGGCACGGGCGCTGGCTTTCTCCGCGCCCTCACGCATGACCTGCTGCAAGAAGGCCTCGTCATTACGGAAGCGATGATAACGTTCCTGTAGTTCTGTCAACATGCCGGACACCGCATCGGCAACGGCGCCTTTCAGGTGACCATACATTTGGCCGCTGAATTCCTGCTCCAGCTCGGCGATGGTTTTTCCTGTCACGGCAGAAAGAATGTCCAGCAGGTTAGATACCCCGGCTTTATTCACGATGTCGTAGCGCACAACAGGCGGCTCATCGGAATCCGTTACCGCACGTTTGATCTTCTTCACCACCGACTTCGGATCTTCCAGCAGACCAATCACGTTGTTACGGTTATCGTCCGACTTGGACATCTTCTTGCTCGGGTCCAGTAGCGACATCACGCGAGCACCTGACTTCGGTATAAACGGTTCAGGGATTTTGAAAATGTTATCGCCGTACAGGCTATTGAAACGCTGGGCGACGTCCCGGCTCAGTTCCAGATGCTGTTTCTGATCTTCCCCCACTGGCACCTGAGTGGTTTGATACAGCAGAATGTCAGCCGCCATCAGCACGGGATAATCAAACAAACCCGCGTTGATATTTTCTTCATAACGCGCCGATTTATCTTTAAATTGCGTCATGCGGCCCAGTTCACCGAAATACGCATAACAGTTCAGCACCCAGCTCAGTTGGCTATGTTCCGGTACATGTGACTGCACAAAGATAGTGCTCTTCTTCGGGTCAATCCCGCAGGCGAGGTAAAGCGCCAGCGTATCCAGCGTCGCTTTGCGTAACTGCTGCGGATCCTGACGCACCGTAATGGCATGCAAATCAACGATGCAATAGATGCAATCGTAGTCATCTTGCATATTAACCCACTGACGTAGCGCCCCCATGTAGTTACCAATGGTTAATTCGCCAGACGGCTGTGCACCGCTAAATACGATGGGTTTGCTCATGCTAATGCTTCCTGATTTTTTAAAGATGACGGCCCGACAAGGGGCAATAGATCGGCAAAACGGTCCAGCACGACGTCAGGATGACTCAATTCGATCGCTTCACCATAGTTATATCCATAAGTCATGCCGACGCAGGGGCAGCCGGCCGCCTGAGATGCCTGAATATCATTACGCGAATCACCCACAAACAGCAATTCGCTGGCGCGGAGTCCCAACTTGCCCAGGACCAGATACAAGGGCGCGGGGTGCGGCTTTTTGGCCACTACATCGTCGCCGCCGATAATCAGCGAAAAGTATTCGTCAATGTCCAGCGACGCCAACAACGGCGCAACGAACGGCGTGGGTTTGTTGGTGACCACCGCCATTGGCAAGCCTTGCTGCGCCAGCGCCGCCAGCGTCTCTTTCACCTGAGGGAAAAGCGTACTGCCACTATCCACGGTTTCAGCATAGTAGCGGTCAAACCGTTCCCGGGTCTCACTCAATCGCGATGCGGTTGGTTCAACACCCGCCCAACGCAGCGCCCGTTCAACCAGTACGTCCGCACCATTACCAATCCAGGTCGCCACTCGCGCTTCACCCGCCGCGGGTAATGATTGCGCCTGTAGCGCTAAATCAACGGCGGCGGCCAACCCCGGGGCACTGTTAATTAGCGTACCATCCAAATCAAATGCCAGCCCGCGAATCGGCGTCATGTCAGTCATGCCCCACCCTGCTCAATTCACCGCGCATCTGTTCAATGACGGCACGGTAGTCCGACGCACCAAAAATAGCCGAACCGGCCACGAACATATCGGCACCCGCCGCCGCGATATCACCAATGTTATCCACTTTGACGCCGCCATCCACTTCAAGCCGGATGTCATAACCGCTGTCATCAATCAGCTTGCGTACCTGACGCAATTTATCCAGCGTCCCCGGAATGAAGGATTGGCCGCCAAAGCCCGGGTTGACGGACATCAATAGGATAATGTCCAGTTTATCCATGACGTAATCGAGGTAGCTGAGCGGGGTTGCCGGATTGAAAACCAGGCCCGCTTTACAGCCATGATCTTTGATCAATTGCAGAGAACGATCGACGTGTTCCGACGCTTCCGGGTGGAACGTAATGAAACTCGCTCCCGCTTTGGCAAAATCGGGGATGATACGATCAACCGGCTTCACCATCAGGTGCACATCAATCGGGGCGGTAATGCCATAATCCCGCAGGGATTTCAGCACCAGAGGACCGATAGTCAGATTAGGGACATAGTGATTATCCATCACATCAAAGTGCACCACATCAGCGCCAGCGGCCAGTACGTTAGCCGTATCTTCACCGAGCCGGGCAAAATCAGCCGACAGAATAGACGGGGCGATTAAAAACGGTTTCATTTGCTTCTCCAAACGATAAGTCTGAATTTCTGCTGCCGGAGCGTCCGTTTACCCATCCTCCGCTCAGCGAGAATTATTGAACATAGTTATTGAACAATACGACTGTCCAGCCAATCATCTTTCCGTTTCCCGGAACCCTGCTGTGCTTGGCGTCGGCAAATTAACAGTACAAGGCCAATAGCTCGTTTACTTTACTACGTCCCAGAATATTACGGCTAATCGTTCGACGCGCCTTGACCACATAAAGTGAAGCATCCTGATACCATTCACGGGTTAACACCGTATCATGATTGGAAATCAGCACCGGAATCTGACTTTCAACCGACAAACGCTGCGCCAATCTGGCCAGGTTCTGCTGATCGACATGATTAAAATTATTGGTGTGATACGCCGTAAAATTCGCGGTTGCCGACAGCGGGGCATAAGGAGGATCGCAATACACAACCGACCCCGGCTCCGCTTTAGTCAATGTTTGCTGATAATGTTCGCAGACAAACGTTGCACTTTTGGCCTTAAACGCAAACCAGCGAATCTCTTCTTCCGGAAAATAAGGTTTCTTGTAACGCCCGAACGGAACGTTGAATTCACCGCGCATGTTATAGCGGCACAGGCCGTTATAACAATGACGGTTCAGGTAAAGAAACAATACCGCACGACGGTAAGCATCTGTACAAAGATTAAACTCTTCACGCAGCAGATAAAACGTCGTTGACGTATTAACTTCCTCCGTAAACAACTTACGAGAGTCACGTACAAATTCGTCAGTGTTTGACTTGACGATATTATACAGGTTGATCAGGTCGCTATTAATATCTGCCAATATGTAGCTGTCGTACTCTGTATTCAAAAATACAGAACCCGCGCCAACAAAGGGCTCGATAAGGCAGTCTCCTGCGGGTAAATAGCGACGAATCTCTTCTACCAGCGGATATTTACCACCAGCCCATTTTAAAAAAGCGCGGTTTTTCTTCATGCCGTCGTTAGTTACTCATACGTTTCAGAGCCGCGGATTGTACTCTGTGTCAGACAGCACATCAGGGCTAAAATTGGTGTTACTTATTCAAGTCCTGCTTCACCTGACGGATCGGCTTAACCCATGGTTTTTTCGCTTGTACATCAGCAGGCAGTGTTGTAATAGCCTGTCTTGCTTCGGCAGGGGAAGCATAGACTCCGCTCACTAACACATACCAGGATTTTCCGTCACGTTTAGTTTCATAGACCCACGAATGGCTAAGATTATGCTGTTTGGCGTAGGCTGCCAGCGTATCTGAACGAGATGCGCTGCTCAGCTGCAAAGTAAAATGGCTGTCAGGTGCGGTCTGTATCGAACGACCTGATGCAGGGGACGCATTGGCAGGCTTGCTGGTTACTGCGGGAGACGTCGCCTTCGGCGTCCCCGTGGTCGCAGGCCTGCTGCTGTGAGTATTTTTTTCCACCGGTGGCATCTTCGCAGCCGGTACGAGCGTCGCGGGAGCCGACGGCAGCGTGGTTCCCGTCGCGCCTTGAGAGAATTCGTCGACACGGCCCTGCTGCTGAGAAAGCGCATCCGTAATATTACCCGGTAATTCAATGCGCTGCTGACCGCTCGGCTGCGGCTGGACGGCGGCTTCCGTCGGCGTGCCGGAAATAGGCGGCGCACTCAGCGTCTGTGGCGCATGAGTTGCCTCCCCCGGAATCGCAGCAGGATTTTCAGTGGATGTGGCGGGCTGTGAATCTTGCGTCATCGAAGACGATGAAGAGAGATCGATGCTCTTTTCATCGCCGCTTTGGCTTTGAGCCTGAGACGTCTCTGGACGAGAAGGCGCCTGTAAAGCAGAACCAATCCCAATAATCAGCAATACCAGCACCAAAATCCCGATGCCAATCATCAGGTGTTGTCTGGAAAGCGTGATTTTCGGTGCGGAAAAGCGGCTGCTTTTTTGCTGACGTGTGGGTCGACGGTCACTGGTATCAGGCTTCAGCTCATCTTCCGGCTTAAACTCATCCATTTAAAACCCCCCAACTGAAAGGCTAAAATCCGCAACATTATCCTCGTTACGAATTGTTAAATCATAATGCATTGTATTTTATTAACCATAAACCATCGGCGCTCATCTGTCGTTAACACTTGTTATTTCGTTAACACGACAGTGAAACACTCAGGCAAGACAATCAGCTATCGACGCCAGCACAATATCATGCGCCACGCCACCACGGACTTCTGAATGACCAATAGATGTCGGCAGCACAAGACGCAGCTCACCCGCCAGCACTTTTTTATCACGCATCATATGGGGAAGATAAGATTCCGGCGTCATCTGCGCCGGCCCATTCACTGGCAAGCCGGCCCGAACCAGTAATGATTTGATTCGTTCGATATCGTCGACAGCAAACTGTCCGAGACGCCGGGCGGTATGAGCCGCCATCACCATACCGGCAGCAACCGCTTCGCCATGCAACCAATTACCGTATCCCATTTCCGCTTCTATCGCATGACCGTAGGTATGCCCAAGGTTAAGCAACGCGCGCACGCCACTTTCGCGTTCGTCAGCGGCGACCACCGCCGCTTTCAGTTCGCAGCAACGGCGGATACAGTAAGCCAGCGCATCATGCTGCAATGAACGCACCGCTTCAATGTTCTCTTCCAGCCAGAAAAAGAAATCACGATCCAGAATAATGCCGTACTTGATGACCTCTGCCAGACCCGACGACAGTTCGCGTGCCGGTAAAGTATTCAGACAGTCCAGATCAATAACAACGGATACCGGCTGGTAGAACGCGCCAATCATGTTTTTACCCAGCGGGTGATTCACCGCGGTTTTACCGCCAACAGAGGAATCAACCTGCGACAACAGTGTGGTCGGCACCTGGATAAAACGGACGCCCCGCTGATAACTCGCGGCGGCAAAACCGGCAAGATCGCCAATCACACCACCACCCAAGGCAACAATGGTGGTATCACGACCGTGTGGCTTGGCAAGTAATGCGGTAAATACCTGATCCAATACGGTCAGAGATTTATATTTCTCGCCATCCGGCAAGATGACCTGATCAACATGGACACCGTTTTGTTCAAGCACACGGCGCACACGTTCAAGATAGAGAGGGGCCAATGTCTGGTTGGTTACCAGCATGGCCTGATCCCCGGCCTGCAACGGCATAAAAGAAGCCGAATCATTAAACAATCCGGCGGCTATCGTAATGGGATAACTACGTTCCGCTAATGTTACGGTAATTCTTTCCATGCTCGCTCAATTGCCTGTTAAAAATCAGCATGATATAAAAACCATGCGTTACAATCAGTTGCTTTCCAGCATGTTGATGATCTGGTTGGCAACTACCTTGGCGCTTTGTTCGTCAGTTCGGATAGTGACATCGGCGATTTCCTCATACAGCGGATTCCGCTCTCTCGCCAACTCTTCCAGCACTTCGCGCGGCGGTGATTCAACCTGAAGCAACGGACGCTTTTTATCACGCTGTGTACGGGCGAGTTGTTTCTCGATCGTCGTTTCCAGATACACGACGACGCCACGCGCGGAAAGGCGATTGCGTGTCTCACGAGACTTGACCGAACCACCGCCTGTTGCCAGAACGATACCTTGCTTTTCCGTCAATTCATTAATAATTTTCTCTTCTCGATCGCGGAAGCCTTCTTCGCCTTCCAAATCGAACACCCAGCCCACATCAGCTCCGGTGCGTCGCTCAATTTCTTGATCGGAGTCGAAAAACTCCATATTGAGTTGCTGAGCTAACTGACGGCCAATAGTGCTTTTGCCGGCACCCATAGGCCCAACCAGAAAGATATTGCGTTTCTCTGCCATGTTTTTTGGTATTACTAAGACAATTCGTTAATGATAACCCGCCCCGCCAATCAACCCAGCGACGGGACCTAAACTGAAACCTCATGAGCGATAGTGCGAGAATCAGACAAAAAATTATCTCAATACTCAGGGTAGTTTGGCAACCGAATAAAATGTCACACCTTAGCCAAGCGGATAATATAGTGTGTTTTATCGACATTTTCGGTGGAACAACACTTCAGTGCTCAATTCGCTAACCCTTGTAAGCTAAATCCGCCGCAGCGTCAAACTTAGAAGCCATGAATCAATCAAAATATTACACCGTTGTCATGAAAACACGACGTTGCGCTGCAAATAAGAAGCCCGGTGAATTCAGCACGCGCCCAATCCCCGCCTTATGACAGAGCGGTTGAGCGGAATAAGACGCACGCCGACAGAGTACCGATCTTTCCCCGGCGGCCCCCGCAACGCCTCCCTCATCTTACATGTCCATTCACCCGCTCCACGGCAGCGAACAAGACTTTCCGCTATTCGCTTTTTACCACGAGGGAATTAGCGTCGGCGTGATAAAAATAACCAACTCCCTTCGGGTATGTTGCTGCGTATTGTTTTTGAATAAATGCCCCAATACCGGAATATCGCCTAAAGCGGGCACCTGACGACGACTGTTCTTCTTCTGTTGCTGGAAGATCCCGCCCAAAACGATGGTTTCACCATCGGCCACCGTGACCTGCGTTTGTATTTCCTGCTTATCAATCGCCAACGCTTCACCATTGTCACTCTGCTTTATCGTCTGTCCCGGCATATTCTGGCTGATCTTCAAATTTAGCGTGATGCGCCCGGCCCGCAGAATACTGGGGGTCACTTCCATCCCCAAAACAGCCTCCTTAAACTCAATCGACGTTGAGCCACTGGCGCCGCTGGAAACCTGATAAGGGATTTCCGTTCCTTGTTTAATACTGGCCGTCTGCTGATGCGCGGTAAACAGCCTGGGACTGGCGATGATTTCAAGCTGATTTTCCTGCTCTAACGCCATTAACTCCAAATCAAGCAATCGGCCATTCAACCGAGCCAGATGAAACCCGGCATTTACCGCCGGCGTTTCGACAGGAAGGCTGACATTGAAATTGTTTAGCCTGAGCGCCTTGTTCGCCATCTCACTACTTCCCAGCCCCCAGCTCACCCCCAGCTCTTGCAGGTTCTCACTGCTGATCGTCACAATATGTGCAGCCAATTGCACCTGTGACAAAGGTAAATCCAGTTCACTCACCCAGGGTTTGAGCTGTGCTAACGCGGATTCCGTATCGCGAATCAACAGCGTGTTGGTTCGCTTGTCCACCGTCACGCTACCGCGCGCCGTCAGCAACGCCCCTTTTTGTGCCTGAACGCTGGTTGCCACCTCGGTTGCATCCGCATACCGCAACGAAACAGAAAGGTTCTGCAGCGGTTGCTTTTGGGTTTGTTGAGCGAGCGATTCCTCTTTTTGACGTTCGACTGCCTCAAGATGTCCGGCAGGATAGACCAACAATACATTGCCATCACGTTCTACTGTCAATTGCCCCATGCGCAAAACGATATCCAACGCCTGTTGCCAGGGAACCTCCGCCAGCCGAACATTCAGTTTGCCCTCTACTCCGGGAGCGACAACCAGATTTAACTGTTGATGATCCGCCAGCGCCTGAAGCACCCGTTGAATAGCCGTATCTTCAAACGCCATAGATACCCGCTGCGCTGCCCTTGCCGGGGCCAACAGGCTGATAAACAGTAACGTTAGCACCATCATTTTCTGTACGAACACAAACCGACGCTTCATAACCTTCCTTGTTGTAGACAGCCGTTGCCAAACCGAACCGTGCGCCTAGTGAGCGACGAGCTTATTAATGAACGGGGATGCCAGAGAAACCATCGCTGGCAAGCCATCACAGCTTCCGGTCCTCGCCACCGGCGTTAATTGCATCCCCGATTTATTCAGTTGGCTGACCTGCCAACTGCCCGGCGGGATCACTTCGCCTTGCTTCAGTTTTATCCATTGGTCGTCTGACTGTTCCAGCCATCCCACCCAATGCTCGCCAGTACCGATCACACCTTTCATTTGCCATTGCTGCGTCGCATTGATTTGGGAGCAGGCTGCGATAGATAAGGGGTGAAAAGGATCGCGGCGAATTTCCAGCGCATTGCCCGACACCGGAGCCAGAGTACATAAGGCAATGGGCAACAGCGCTATACGGATGCGACCGATCACCTTATTCAACTTTCTTACCCCGCCCGATTGTGGGTCTCATTACGGTCATTTCGACATGCAACGCCCTGTCCGTATATGATGAACTTTCCGTTGATTTCACAACCAATTGATCCATTCGCAGCACATAGGGCAGCGAAATAAACTGACGTACTACGTTTAACAGCCCCTGATAATCTGAACGGAAGGTCAATATCCAGGCGGTTTCCTCAGCGATAAGCGTTGATTGCCGCACAGCGGGCTGCCAGGAAAGCAGTACGGCGCCAGACCGGGAAAGCGGTTCCGTCGCCAATTGCGCCACCCTATCCACATGAAATGGTGCCTTACCCGTTGTCCATGCGGTTAACTGCGTTTGCATGTCGGCAAGCGCCGGCATTGTGGCCAATTGCTGCTGAATATTTTGTATACCGAGAGATTGCTCGCCAATCTGCTGTTCGACATCCGCCATCTCCCGCCTGACCTCCCCCAACACCAGCCAGTTCCCCAGCAAGATAAAAACCGTCATCAGAGCAATTTGCGCTATCGCCAGTAGCCAAAATGGCTGACTTATCCAGACGGTCCAGTTAAGCATTGGGTTAGTCATGTGCAACTCCACTGCCAGCAGGCTCTTCGGTTTGCCAGTCAGCCTGAAGGGCAAAATGCAAGAGCGAACGCCCGTTCTGCTGTCTGAGCGCATTGAGAATACGAACTCTCCCCATTGAAGGGTGGCGACCCAACGCCCGGTTCAGGTTGACAATGTCGGTATAGTTTTCACTCATCCCGGCGATCGACAGGTGTGTTCCACGATCGGCGATCTCCGTCAGCCAAAGACGTTCCGGCATCATCAATGAGAGCTGTTCCAGCAGACTGAGATAGCGTTGATTGTGGCGATTCCCTGCCGCGTCAACCTCATGCTGTGCCTGATGCTGCTGTAGCTTTTCCCATATCTGGCGGGTCTGTTGATATTGTGCAACCCATTGCTGGCGCTGTGCGGATACGTCGCCCAGCTCACGCAGTAACAACGTATATTGCCGATGCCAGAGCGAGTAAACGATCCCGAATAGAACGGCGGCCAACAATAGTTGTAGCAGCAGCGCCATCAGCCAATTACGTGCGCGGCGCCATAAACGCCGCTGACGCCAGGGTAAAAAATTGACCAGCAGCATATTCAGGCATCTCCGGGGCGTAAAGCCAGACCACCCGCAATAACAAAAGCTGGGGGAAAATCAGGTAGTGGCGGCTGCATGTGGTTAAACGCCACCAGCGGTGACCATGAAAGTAACGCATCAGACTCGCTCCCCGTCGTAAAAGAAGAGGAGGTACTACTGTAATAGGCGACATCATCAATCTGCTGCCCGTACCGGGCGCTGACCCATGGCAGAATCGCGGACTCCTCCGTCCATTCATCGCCGTGAATCATGCCGAAATGAAAGGCATGATTCAGCGGAGAAACCCAAAGCCATCCGTCTACCAGACGATGCAGGAAAATTCGGTTGTTTTTGAGTCCGGCAAGGGCCGCCATACAGCGAATGGCGCAAGCCGAAATATCAACGACCTCAGGATGCAGATCCACGGCATGCAGACATTCAAGCCAACGCGCCAGTTCGCTTCGCCGCGCGGCGGTAATTAATAAAGAACCGGGCGCGTGCGGATCCTCACGGTAATCCATTGATAGCGAGTCACTGCTTATCGGCAGCTTGCGAGCCGCCATGCTCTCGATGTACCAACTGCGTTCAGGCTCTCGCAATCGGTTATCCGGCGCAGACAGGCGCTGTTGCAATACCTGTTGGGCAGGAAAAGCGACACGTAGTGAAATATGACGGGGCAACAACCGACGCCATTTCAGCAAGACCTCACAAAGTGCCTCAGTATGGTGTAAACTACCCGAGCGTAATGTGTCGTCCGGTAATGGGAACTGCCACCAGTGGCGCAGTTGCCAGCCGTAGCGGCGATGCTGAACCGCCAGCGCGCGCATGAAACCATTTTGTATATCCAATCCAACCCGCCAGATGTGATAAGCCATGTTCAACCCGATATCCTTATTTAATACACCCAATCGCTTTTCAAGCTGCAGGGTATAAAAGAACGTATCCACAGTGCTGGCTTACCTTTATACTAGCGCGCGATTGTTTATAAACTGTCCAAACGCTATTGAATGGAAAATCTCAGGTGAAGTTCGTAAAGTATTTACTCATCCTTGCAGTGACTTGCATCCTGTTGGGAGCAGCCTCGATATATGGTTTGTACCGTTATATCGAACCACAGTTGCCCGATGTCGCCACGCTGAAAGACATTCGGCTGCAAACCCCCATGCAGGTATACAGCGCCGATGGTGAGCTGATTGCTCAATTTGGTGAGAAACGCCGCATCCCGCTGAAACTGGATCAAATTCCTCCGGTAATGGTTCACGCCTTTATCGCAACGGAAGACAGCCGTTTCTATGAGCACCACGGCGTCGATCCGGTGGGGATTATTCGTGCCGCTTCGATTGCGTTAACATCCGGCCACGCTTCGCAGGGGGCCAGCACCATTACGCAACAGCTTGCCAGAAACTTTTTCCTGAGCCCGGAACGCACGCTGATACGTAAAATCAAGGAAGTCTTCCTGGCGATCCGTATCGAGCAACTGCTCACCAAAGATGAAATTCTTGAGCTCTATCTGAACAAGATTTATCTCGGCTACCGGGCTTACGGCGTCGGAGCCGCGGCACACGTTTACTTTGGCCGCCCTGTCGATCAGTTGACGCTGAGTGAAATGGCGATGATTGCCGGTCTGCCGAAGGCGCCTTCAACCTTTAACCCGCTTTATTCCTATGACCGCGCGATAGCTCGCCGTAATGTGGTGCTGACCCGCATGAGAGATGAAAACTACATCACTCAGGCTGAGTATGACGCCGCGCGTAGCGAGAAGCTGGAAGCCAACTATCATGCGCCGCAGATTGCCTTCTCCGCACCGTATATCGCCGAGATGGCGCGTCAGGAAATGGTGAAACGTTATGGCGACGACGCTTATAACGACGGCTACAAGGTCTACACCACCATTACCAGAAAATTACAGCTGGCGGCACAGGATGCTCTGCGTAATAACGTCATAGCCTACGACATGCGCCACGGCTACCGCGGTCCGGACAAGGTGTTGTGGAAAGTGGGCGAAAGCGCCTGGGATCAGGCGAAAATTGTCGCCACGTTGAAAACGCTGCCGGTCTACGGCCCGATGTTCCCCGCCGTCATCATCAACACCACCGCCGATAAAGCCATTGCGGTGATGTCTGACGGCAGCAACATTTCTCTGCCAATGGCCGGTATGCGCTGGGCTCGTCCTTATCGCTCCGATACCCAACAGGGACCGACACCTAAACGCGTCACCGATGTCGTGCAAACCGGTCAGCAAGTGTGGGTGCGTAAGGTAGATGATGATTGGTGGCTGGGACAGGTGCCGGATGTCAACTCCGCGCTGGTCTCCCTCAACCCAACCAACGGGGCGATTGAAGCGCTGGTTGGCGGTTTTGACTTCAACCAAAGCAATTTCAATCGTGCGACACAGGCGCTGCGCCAGATTGGTTCTAACATCAAGCCTTTCCTTTACACCGCCGCCATGGATAAAGGCCTGACGCTGGCAACCATCCTCAACGACGTACCGATTACACGCTGGGATCCGGGCGCAGGTTCGGATTGGCGGCCTAAAAACTCGCCGGCAACCTATGACGGCCCGATCCGGTTGCGTCAGGGTTTAGGACAGTCCAAGAATGTGGTAATGGTTCGTGCCATGAGGGCCATGGGCGTCGATTATGCTGCCGATTACCTACGGCGTTTCGGCTTCCCTGAACAGAACATCGTTCATACCGAGTCGCTGGCGCTGGGAGCGGCGTCTTTCACCCCGCTTCAGGTGGTACGCGGTTATGCCGTGATGTCTAACGGTGGCTATCTGGTTGATCCGTATTTCATCACCAAAATCGAGAGCGAAGCCGGCGGTACCATCTTTACCGCCACGCCGAAAGTGGTCTGCGATACCTGTAATTTGCCGTTAGTGTATGGTGAAACATCGCGTTCTTTGATGTTGTCTGCCGATAGTATGGAAAACGTCGCGACCTCTCGGGAAAATCCGCAGGGTGTACTGCCAATGCCGCAACTTGAGCCGGTTACGCCACAGGAAGCCCAGCAAAGTACCGCACAACCTTATGCTCCACATGTGATCAGTACACCGTTGGCCTTCCTGATCAAAGATGCGCTGAACAGTAACGTCTTCGGTGAACCGGGTTGGATGGGGACTGGCTGGCGTGCCGGTCGTGAACTGAAGCGTCGTGATATCGGCGGAAAAACCGGCACAACAAACAGTTCCAAAGATGCCTGGTTCTCTGGCTACGGCCCGAACCTGGTTACCTCTGTCTGGATCGGCTTTGACGATCACCGCCGGGATCTCGGCACCAGCAGCGCGTCTGGCGTCATTAAGGATCAGATTTCAGGCTATGAAGGCGGTGCAAAATCCGCTCAACCCGCCTGGGACGACTTTATGAAGGTCGCACTGGCTGACGTACCCGAACAGCCTTTGACGCCGCCGCCCGGTATCGTCAGCGTGACGATCGACCGCAGCAGCGGCAGATTGTCCAACGGGGGGGGAAACAGTCGCTCCGAATACTTTATTGAAGGAACGCAGCCGACCGAATATGAAGTGCATGAAGTTGGCACGACACTGATGGATAACGGACAAAGCGAAGAACTGTTCTGAGGCGCCTCAGAACACAAAAGGCGCAGATTTCTGCGCCTTTTTGCTTATCATACGTCGATTAACGCGATGAACGGTTCAGCCAATCCTGAGCTAAAAACAGAGCGCTAACGTTACGCGCTTCCCGGAAGTCGGGGTCCTGTAGCAGCGACATCATGTCGCTTAAGGGCCAGCGCACTTTCGGCATCGGTTCCGGCTCATCGCCTTCCCGGGTTTGCGGATATAAGCCGCGGGCCACCACGATATTCATCTGACTGGAAAAATAAGAAGGCGCCATCGTCAATGTCGCCAGCAGATCCATTTGTTCTGCGCCAAATCCGACTTCTTCCATCAGTTCACGGTTGGCCGCCTCAAATACCGTTTCACCTGGATCAATCAGCCCTTTTGGGAAGCCAAGTTCATACTGTTCAATCCCCACGGCATATTCGCGGATCAGCAACAGTTCATCGTCAATGATCGGCACAATCATCACGGCCTGACGCCCGGAAGGTCGCATCCGCTCATAAACCCGGCGTACGCCGTTGCTAAACTCCAGATCGATGGATTCAACATTAAACAGGCGTGAACGCGCAACCGTCTCTACCTTAAGGATTTTGGGTTTTTGCAGGTTATGACTCATAATGGCCCCATAGGAATATTACGACCAGAACGACACCTTAATCCAACCTGGATGAACGATAGCCACTACCTTCACCCCGCATGCTGGCGTGCCGCTAATGAAAAAGGATCGTTAATATTCTTCTTTGATCTTGCTCACATTGTGCGTTAACAACCCTCTCGCTGCAACTACTGCGATTGTGAATTACTTTTCCGTAACATGCCATATACATTAGCGAATTTAAAACAATCGCCAAAAGTCAATATCGTGGCGAAAAATCAGATGATCCTTATTTTAGCGACTCCCTCTGCTTGTTACTATCATCCCCTTACGCAGTGAGTTTCCGTTGTTTTTTAATTATTAATCCAAAAAAACAAGACCATACGGGTTATCATCGATTGCATAGGTTTGTTAAACTCTGGCAACGACAAGGAGCAGGCTGCTTTGGAATGGAGATAAGATGAGCACAATATTTACCATCCTGGCTATATTGTTTGCCTGTCTAATCGCTGTCGGTGTTTTTATTATCTACCGTATGCGCGAGCGTTTGCCATTCGTTAAGCCATTGCCTGCGACACAATCGTTACCTCGCCAGCTGACGCTGGAAGAACGTCAGGTTGTTGAACAGTATCTCGCTCAGGAAAACACGCAGAAAACGGCGCCGCTTGATACGCCCAATGCGCAGCCGCGACTTCCCCGTTCATTACAAAGTAACCGGGTTTATCCGATTACCCATACCATCACGCGCTATGGTCTACGTACTGATTCACAAAATAAGTGGCGCTATTATATTGATACGCAGGAAATTCACCTGCCCCCCAGTTGGGAACAATATATTACCGAGAATAACAGCGTTGAGCTGATCAAAACCCGTTCCATCCCCCTGGTCATTTCCCTGAATGGACATTCGCTGGCAGAGTGCATAGACACGCCCGAAGCCATGTCCGTGCCAAATATTCCGATGCTTAACGCATCCATCAGTCAGGAAGAGAATGAACACGCCGAGCTGATTACCATCCGCAAGGAAACCCGGGAGGAGCATGCCATCCACCATTCCGGCGGTTTGAAAGAAGCCGCCGTGCTATGTCTGTCGTTTTTATTGTTATTTATCAGTCTGAACAGCCCCATCCCCCTGCTGCCCTGGCTCACCGGCACCGCCGCTTTACTGGCGGCCTGGGCTATCTGGCAGCTTTTTCGCTCGCCTTCCCACAAGGAATTGCGGGATGTTCACTGCCTGCACGGTACACCGCAGAGTCTCGGACTCTTTGGCGAATCCAATCAGGGGTTAGGTAATATCTCGCTCGGCAATATCGACCTGATTTATCCGCCGCATTGGCAACCCTATATCGGTAACGATCTGGGACGAAAAACCGATGTTGATATCTATCTGAACCGGCAGGTCATCCGACAAGGCGAGCACCTGTCATTGCATGATGAAGTGAAACACTTTCCCTTACAGCCATGGGGGAAAAATCTGCTGCTGGCAGCGGGGTCGTTCCTCAGTCTGATCCTGTTAATCACTAATGTTCCACTGGAATTGCCATTAAAACTCAGCATGGCATGGCTTCAGGGAGCGCAACATATCAAAGTAGTTCAGGTGGATGAGTTGGAAAAGATACCACTCAAAATCGGTGATACGCTGGAAGTACAAGGATCGGGGATGTGCTATGTCCCCGCCGGGATCCAGCCCGCGGCAACGCCGCTGAGTTATGCCTTTACCCCTTTTGATTGTTCCGCAATTTACTGGAATCACGCGGATCCATTGCCGCTGCCGGAATCAGACATTATTGAAAAGGCGTCCGCATTGCTGAAGACCGTGAATAGCCAGCTACATCCGCAAACGGATAAAGACGGGCAGATAAATTCGCAGCTTGCTTCCGCCATTCAGAAATCAGGCATGATTCTGCTGAATAACTTTTCGGATATCGTACTGAAAACACAGACCCTTTGTGAACAGGAAGGCGATTGTATCCGTCTGAAAAATGCCCTCATCAATTTAGGCAACGTCAAAACCTGGGATGTCCTGGTAAAACGGGCCGATTCGGGTGCGCTGAAAGGCATGAATGTACTGTTGCGCCCGGTTAGCGCGGAAGCGTTGGAATCACTCGTCAACAGCTCAACCGATTTTTTCTTCTATCAGGAAATCAATAACGCGGCGGACTCACTGAATAGTCCGCCGCCGGGAGGGTTCCTGATTCGAAGCGATGAAGGACGCCAGTTGGTCAGCCATCCTTTGCCGCCGATGCCGCTGAGCGAGTATCGGGCTTCAGACCAATGGCAAGAGCTCCAACGGCTGTCCGCTATGTTGCTGCACACGCCGTTTAATGCCGCCGGTGTGATTACTCAACTCAATACCGACGCCAACGGCACGCAGCATATCAGCCTCCATAGTGAGCCGGATATGATTACGCTATGGCGCTATCTGGGCAGTTGCCTGCTATTGCTGCTTTTCTCTGTGATTCTGCTCGTCAATCTGGCGCTGCTCGTCACCAAAATACGCAAGAGTCAACAGCGGATAACCAGCATTCAGCATTACTATGCCGAACGTTTTCATACGGCAGGGGCATTGCCGGACAATCGCTCCCCGCTATCCTGATCGTCATCCCTGCCAATTATCATCAAGGGTTATGTTACTCTGACAAACATACGCATTAGTTTCTCCGCCATACACCGGCGGCGTTATAGGATTATCGGGTTCTGTTTTTATCGGTAATCGTTCTGCATCTGGAGTAGCTATGAGCCCTGACTTCGACTGGCCCAACATTGACACCGTCATTCTGGATATGGATGGCACCCTGCTGGACCTGGCTTTTGACAATTATTTTTGGTTGCAGCTCGTGCCGCAATCTATCAGTGATAAACACGGTATCAGCGTTGAGCAGGCAAAGCAGGTGATCGCACGGGAATATCAGGCCGTACAACACACGCTGAACTGGTACTGTTTTGATTACTGGAGTGAACGGCTGGGGCTGGATATCTACCAAATGACGACGGATATCGGCGACCGTGCCCGCCTGCGTGAAGACACCACGCCGTTTTTGTCGGCCCTGCGCAATAGCGGAAAACAGACCATACTGCTGACAAACGCCCATCCGCATAGTCTGGCGGTTAAAATTGAACATACCGGGCTGGATCAGCACCTTGATTTATTACTTTCTACCCACACTTATGGGTATCCGAAAGAGAATCAGCAGCTATGGCAGGCTGTACAGCAACAAACCGGGTTTAATCCTGCCAGGACGTTATTTATTGACGACAGCGAGCCGATTCTGGATGCCGCGCAAACGTTCGGTATTCGCTACTGTCTGGGCGTCAGCAATCCCGACTCCAGCCAGCAGGAAAAATCATTCCGGCGATATCCATCCATGAATGATTATTTTGCGCTGCTACCGTCGCTGCACCGCTCGATGAAGCTCGGATAATAGGCTGAGTAGCGTCACGAAGCAGTAATCAGGAGGATTCATGATGAAAGCAACCGACAAGACTGACGATGCCGTTCGTCTGGATAAATGGCTATGGGCCGCGCGCTTTTATAAAACCCGGGCTATCGCGCGCGAAATGATCGAGGGCGGCAAAGTGCATTACAACGGGCAGCGCGGCAAACCGAGCAAGCTGGTTGAGTTGAACGCCGAGATCAAGTTGCGTCAGGGGAATGACGAGCGAACCGTCATTGTGCTGGCGCTCAGCAGCCAGCGCAGAACCGCGGCAGACGCTCAGGCGTTATATCAGGAAACGGACGGCAGCATTGAGAAAAGGGAAAAGCTGACTCTGGCGCGAAAAATGAATGCGCTGACCATGCCACACCCGGACCGTCGTCCTGACAAGAAAGAACGACGGGATCTGATTAAATTTAAATACAGCGATCGGAAAGATACCCTATAGATTTTGGAAAGATGGCGGGTATCGATCCTCTGTCGCCACAGCGAGAAAATATTATGACCACTCATGACCAACTACATCGTTATCTGTTTGAAAATTATGCCGTTCGTGGCGAGTTGGTGACAGTAAGCGATACCTATCAGCACATGCTGGCCAATCATGACTACCCGGCAGAAGTACAGACTTTACTGGGAGAAATGTTGGTGGCGACCAGCCTGTTGACGGCAACGCTGAAATTCAGTGGTGATATTACCGTCCAGCTCCAGGGTGACGGTCCGCTCAAACTGGCCGTGATTAACGGTAATCATCTACAGCAAATGCGCGGAGTGGCTCGCCTTCAGGGTGACATCGCCGCCGGGAGCTCACTCAAAGAGATGGTGGGCAATGGCTATCTGGTCATTACCATCACGCCGACCGAGGGCGAACGCTATCAGGGCGTGGTTGGCTTAGAAGGAGAAACCGTGGCCGAGTGTCTGGAAAACTATTTCCAGCAATCAGAACAGCTTCCAACCCGGCTGTTTATCCGCACTGGTCAGCACGACGGCCGTATGGCGGCGGGTATGCTGTTGCAAGTACTGCCAGCGCAGAATGCCGGCCGCGACGATTTCGATCACCTCGCGCAGCTCACTGCCACCGTCAAGGCGGAAGAGTTGTTTACCTTGTCTGCACACGACGTACTGTACCGTTTGTACCATCAGGAAGACGTCACGGTATATGAACCGCAGGCGGTATCCTTTCAATGTCACTGCTCACGCGAGCGTTGTGCGGATGCATTAATCACGCTGTCCGATCAGGAAGTCAACCACATTCTGGAACAGGATGGTGAAATCGACATGCACTGTGATTATTGCGGTAGTCATTATATTTTCAATGCGAATGATGTTCAGGCGCTTCGACAGCATTCATCAGATAGTCTTCTGCATTGATCGCTTTACGGGTACGTTGTGCCCGTTTCATCTATTAAATTTCAGCTAGATCAGATTGGTTGTTTTTTCAACACCATAGGCAAACAAAGTTATTAATGAATTTATTTAACTTTATGATTGCTATCGCGGTTAAAATAAGCTCACTCCCCTACAATCGTTGTCAGTACGAATATGAATATAACAATTGAGGAGTAGCTATATGACTGTCAAAGGTATAACCCCACAAGCTCTCACTACTTATGGAATCCAAGACGTTCGCGATATTGTCTACAATCCCAGCTATGAGTTCCTGTTTAAGGAAGAACTCTCCCCTACCCTACAAGGTTACGAACGCGGCATAGAAACCCAACTGGGTGCCGTTGCCGTCGATACCGGTATTTTTACGGGTCGTTCCCCCAAAGATAAGTACATCGTTCGTGATGATGTTACCCGCGACACCGTGTGGTGGTCCGATCAGGGGAAAGGCAAGAATGACAACCATCCGCTGAGTCAGGAAATCTGGACTCACCTGAAACAGCTTGTCACCCAACAACTCTCCAGCAAACGTCTGTTCATCATTGATGCCTTCTGCGGCGCCAATCCGGATAGCCGCCTGAAAGTCCGTTTCATCACAGAAGTCGCCTGGCAGGCGCATTTCGTCAAAAACATGTTTATTCGTCCAAGCGATGAAGAATTACAGGGTTTCGAACCTGATTTCATCGTGATGAATGGCGCCAAATGCACTAACCCACAGTGGCAGGAACAAGGGCTGAACTCCGAGAACTTCATTGCTTTCAACCTGACCGAACGCATCCAGCTAATTGGCGGCACCTGGTACGGCGGCGAAATGAAGAAAGGAATGTTCTCCATCATGAACTACCTGCTGCCACTGAAAGGCATCGCCTCCATGCACTGTTCGGCGAACGTGGGCGAACAGGGCGATGTAGCCGTGTTCTTCGGTTTGTCAGGCACCGGGAAAACCACCCTGTCGACCGATCCCAAACGTAAACTGATTGGTGATGACGAGCACGGCTGGGATGACGACGGCGTGTTCAACTTTGAAGGCGGCTGTTACGCCAAAACCATCAAGTTGTCCAAAGAAGCAGAGCCGGACATCTATGGCGCGATCAAGCGGGATGCCCTGCTGGAAAACGTCACCGTGCTGGCCGATGGCAGCGTTGATTTCAACGATGGTTCAAAGACTGAAAACACCCGCGTGTCTTATCCGATCTACCACATTCACAATATTGTTAAGCCGGTATCCAAAGCCGGACATGCGACCAAAGTGATTTTCCTTACCGCGGATGCGTTCGGTGTATTACCGCCGGTTTCCCGTCTGACGTCAGACCAAACGCAGTACCATTTCCTGTCTGGCTTCACCGCTAAACTGGCCGGTACCGAGCGTGGCATCACTGAACCTACGCCAACGTTCTCCGCCTGCTTTGGCGCGGCATTCCTGTCGCTGCACCCAACGCAGTATGCCGAGGTGCTGGTCAAACGCATGAAGGCCGCCGGCGCACAGGCGTACCTGGTTAACACCGGCTGGAACGGAACCGGGAAACGTATCTCCATTAAGGATACGCGCGGGATTATCGATGCCATTCTGAACGGCAGTATTGATGATGCAGAAATGCATACGCTACCGATCTTCGATCTGGCGATCCCAACCTCGCTACCGGGTGTTGATCCTGCGATTCTTGATCCGCGCGATACCTATGCCGATCGGGCGCAATGGCAGGAGAAAGCGGAAGATCTGGCTCATCGGTTTATCGCTAACTTTGATAAATACACTGATGCGCCGGCAGGCGCGGCGCTGGTTTCAGCAGGTCCCAAGCTGTAACTGCATGAAAAACGACCAAAGGCGCGGTAATCCGCGCCTTCATGCCATTAACAAAATTAGATTTTACTCGCCCTTTTTGGGGCTCGCCCTACGGGCCGCCACATGTGGCGTTTAAAACACTTCCGCGTTTTATAGGGGAAACACGGAGATAAGGTTCCCATAGGGACGCCTCGCCCGTGTATCTCAGGCTTACAGACGACTTTGTCGGTCATCTCTTTTTTTATTTGGAAAATATCACTCTTTACTGGCGCTATTCTCTGCGGCGGAAATAGCAAACGGCAGCGGCAGATAAGCACGCACGCACAGTCCGCCACGTTCGCTGGCGCTGACATCCAATGCGCCGTCGTGAGCATCAATAATCCGCTGCACAATCGCCAGCCCCAGCCCCGTGCCGCTGGTGGTACGCGCACTGTCGCCGCGCACAAAAGGCTGGAACAGGTGTTTCAGTTGCGCAGGTTCGATACCTTCGCCATCGTCTTCTACCTGGAACCAGGCTCGCTGTAATTCCCGTCCCGTACTGACTTTAATCCAACCGTTGCCATAACGGGCCGCGTTGACCACCAGATTCAGCGCCGCGCGCTTAATGGATAACGGACTGACGCGAACTAACAGCTCGCCCGCGGAAAAATCACTGTCGATATGGCGTTCATAACCACTTTCAGCCGCGACCACTTCGCCCATAATCGCGTTCAGATCGGCCACCTCGGTCTGCATCTCCTGGCCGGTGCGCAAGTAGTCAATAAACTGCTCAATAATGGCATTACACTCTTCAATATCCTTATTGATCGACTCTGCCAGATAGTCGTCATCCTTGTTCATCATCTCCGTCGCCAGACGAATACGCGTCAACGGCGTGCGTAAATCATGACTCACCCCGGCCATCAGCAAGGTACGATCGTCGGCCAGCAGCTTCACACCGGAAGCCATCTGATTAAAGGCGCGGGTAACGGAGCGCACCTCCGAAGCGCCGTATTCACGTAGCGGAGGGGGAATAATCCCTTTACCGACCTGCAAGGCCGCATGCTCCAGCTCCACCAACGGACGGTTCTGGACGCGGATAAACAGCCAGGCGCCGCCGATCACCAGTAACATGATCGCCAGCGTATAGCGGAAAAGCGGGGAAAAATCGCCTTGGTGAATTTCTGTCAGCGGCACGCGCACCCAGATATCCGGCGACAGCCAGGTTTTCAGCCAGACCACGGGGGTATTTTTGCTGACCTCGACCCGGACATCCGTCGGACCGCCCAGCTGTTGCGCCATCTGCTGGCTCAGAAACTTATAGTGCTGCGCCCATCGCAGGCCACTCTCCTCCGCCGCCGCGTTGGTATATAACGATATACCCAGTTCGCGGTAAATCTCACGCCGGAACGCCGGTGGCACCTCAAGTGTGGTGCCATCCTCCAATTGCAGGCTGTCGGTCATCAGCATTCGGACTTCGTACGCGAGTACCTTATTAAACTGCTGTAAACTCGGCAGGATCGCGAAGTTCAATACCACCAGATAGGTGGTGACCAAACTGACAAACAACAGCGTCACAATCAGTAGTAACGTCCGGGCAAATGAGCTGCGCGGAGAAAAGCGCCATCGCATCATGCCTTACTGCCGTCCGGTACAAAGACATAACCCAGTCCCCAGACGGTCTGGATATAGCGTGGATGCGCCGGATCTTCTTCCACCATGCGTCGCAGACGTGAAATCTGTACGTCGATGGAACGCTCCATCGCACTGTATTCCCGTCCACGGGCCAGATTCATCAGCTTGTCACGGGACAGCGGTTCACGCGAATGGCTGACCAGCGCTTTCAGAACGGCGAACTCACCGCTGGTGA
Source organism: Brenneria roseae subsp. americana (assembly GCF_003115815.1). Lineage (NCBI taxonomy): Bacteria > Pseudomonadati > Pseudomonadota > Gammaproteobacteria > Enterobacterales > Pectobacteriaceae > Brenneria > Brenneria roseae. The sequence continues at coordinate 56,167 of NZ_QDKJ01000009.1, forward strand.
GCGGCATAGGTTCGTCATCGCGGAACATCTCACGGGTTCCCAGATTCAGTTTGAATTTGCCAAAAGCGATAATGGCCTCTTCCTGCGATGGCGCGCCTGGCAGTTCATTCGCCTGACGGCGTAACACGGCGCGAATACGGGCCAGCAGTTCACGCGGGTTGAATGGCTTGGGAATATAGTCATCCGCGCCGATTTCCAGCCCGACGATACGGTCGACTTCTTCCCCTTTCGCCGTCACCATAATGATGGGCATCGGGTTACTTTGACTGCGCAAACGACGGCAAATGGATAAACCATCTTCACCCGGCAGCATCAGATCCAGCACCATCAGGTGAAATGATTCGCGAGTCAGCAAACGATCCATCTGTTCAGCATTGGCAACGCTCCGTACCTGAAAACCCTGCTCGGTCAGATAACGTTCCAATAGCGCACGCAAACGCATGTCGTCATCTACAACCAGAATTTTATAGTTCTCTTGCATTCTCTTTCTCCAAAGGCGCAATAGCCGCCGATGCCGCTATTGTTCAGAATCATACGAATTACTGACAGTCGTTTCTGGTATACATTCGAGGCAAATTGTTACAAAGCATATTAAACTACGTGTAATCAACCAGTTTCGTACGCAATTATAGCCGTTCAGAAATGAATCCATCGTAATTCATTGTACCGCTGCTACCAAGATCTCAATCATGCGTCTTATTATCGCCAATCCAGCCTGATTTACGCCTCTGAAAGAATCGTTGATATAATGCCGGACACCCCATCCGCTGCCATGAGATTGAAAACGCGTGAAAACGAACCTGATCACCCGGGAAGGATACAACAAACTCAAAGCTGAACACGATCATCTCTGGAATGTAAAACGCCCCGAGATCACCAAAATCGTATCATGGGCGGCCAGTCTGGGAGATCGTTCAGAAAACGCCGATTACACCTATAACAAGCGTTTGTTGCGTCAGATTGACCGCCGCGTTCGCTACCTGCGCAAATGTCTGAGCGAGCTGCAAATTGTCGATTATTCTCCCCAGCAGGAAGGAAAAGTTTTCTTTGGCGCCTGGGTTGAGATTGAAAATGAAGCGGGTCAGGTAAAACGCTTTCGTATTGTCGGACCGGATGAGATTTATGGAGATGTAAAAGATTACATCTCCATTGATTCTCCCATGGCGCGCGCCCTGCTGAAAAAAGAGGTCGATGAGGAATTTACCGTCGCCACGCCGGACGGCGTCAAAGCGTGGTGTGTGAACGCCATTGAGTACATCAAAATAGAACAGGAATAAATCGTTTGTTCTTACTAGTCTCTTTAGTAGGTTAGCGACTCCCCTGACAAAGGGGGAGCTGGGAAGGAGTATGGGTGGCAAAGCGCGAACGTTGTCAACCGTCTGACCGGCTCTTGCAGAGCAAGCCAGCCATGAGTAAACGGCGTAACGGCGCGATACCTGCTGATCTTTTCACCCGTTTATTTCTACGCTGACATAAATGTGTCACCTCCATCCCTTACCTTTGCCAACGATGAGCTATGGAGAACAATTTATGTTTAGCTTAGATGCCATCCTGCAAGACCTTGCCCCCCATCGTCACACGCCTTCCTGGCAGAAAAACCTATTACGATCGTTATTATTCGAGAATGAAATCCAGCAATTTTCCCAGCGTTATCCCCATCTAAAGGGATTGGATCTGGTCGAGCAAATTCTGGATCACTTGCATCTCAACTGTGAAATGATCGAAGGGGATTTGGAAAATATTCCCAGTCAGGGGCCGGTGGTGTTGGTTGCCAACCATCCGATTGGATCACTGGATGGACTGGCGCTGCTGCGCACGGTCGCCAGCGTCAGGCCCGACGTGCGTATCGTGGCCAGCCAGTTGCTCTCTTACGTTGAGCCGCTGAAAAACCTGTTCTTTTCCGTCGATAACTTTAATAACCGCACCAAGCGCCAGCAAATTACCGCGATACAGCAATATCTGAATAATGATGGCGCGATTATTGTGTTCCCGGCAGGGGAAGTGTCCCGTATCAGCCTGAAAGGCATCCGCGACGGTCACTGGCACAGCGGCTTTATCCGCATGGCGAGCAAAGCGCGCGCCCCCGTCGTCCCTATTCACATCAGCGGGCGCAACAGCAGCCTGTTTTACTTCTCTTCGCTGATCTATCGACCGCTTTCCACCCTGCTGCTGGTCAGGGAAATGTTTCGTCAGCAGGGCAACAGACTCAAGATTCGCATTGGTGCCCGCATCCCTTATGTCACCTGGAATCAGGGCGACTGGCAGGCCAACGATCTTGCCGCCCGTTTTCGCCGTCACGTTTATCGGCTGGGACAGGGAAAACCCGGCTGTTTTTCTGGTGAAAAACCCATTGCATTAGGCGAAGATCGCGTGATGTTGAAGCGGGCGTTGGCTGACTGCGAAATGCTGGGCACCACCCCGGATGGAAAGATCGTCTACCTGTACCAGCGAGGTAAAGAAGACTACGTTCCGATTCTGCGCGAACTGGGACGCCTGCGGGAAATTGCCTTCCGGGCCGTTGGGGAAGGCTCCGGCCAGCGCCGCGATCTGGACAGTTACGATGACGATTATCTGCACCTGATTCTGTGGGATGAACGGGATCTGGAAATTGTCGGCGCCTATCGTTTTATCCCGACGGCCCGACAGATTGCCGGGAAAGGGAAAAACGGCCTCTACAGCCACAGCCTGTTTCACTACGGTGAAGAGATGGACCCGATACTGGCGTCCGGTATTGAACTTGGACGCAGCTTCATCCAGCCTAAATACTGGGGCAAACGCGGTCTGGACTACCTCTGGCTAGGCATCGGCGCTTATCTGGCACGCTACCCGGAGTATCGCTATTTATTCGGCCCTGTATCGCTGTCCGGCACCCTGCCGCCGACGGCCCGCGATCTGCTGATCGCCTTTTATCGCCTGCACTTTGCGCCCGACCAACCCCTGGCCCAATCGCGCCGTCCTTATCCGGCCTCCCTGCCCGATGTACTGAAGCAATTTGAAGGCACGGACTATCAGCAGGACCTGACGCTGCTGAAAAGCATGCTGGGCAACATCGGCTGCGCCATTCCGACGCTGTATAAACAGTACTCGGAAATCTGCGAGCCAGGCGGTGTCCGGTTTATTGATTTCGGTATCGATCCAGATTTCAACAACTGTATCGACGGGCTGGTTCTGGTGGATTTGCAGCAGCTCAAAGAATCCCGCTATCAGCGCTACATTGCACCGTTCAGGGAAAAGATGCCGGAGCAGCCTCGTGCAGAAGGATGACCATGCGTTAATCCCCGGCCAACAACATCAGTTCACAATTTTACCGCTCCCTTACCCGTCTCGATTAGCGTAATGCGTGTATGCTTTTTTTAGTGTAGTGATTCGCGATCGGGAACATGGTCATTCATCAGAAAGGAGCGAAAAAGTATGAAACAATCCGTTGCCGCTTTAGTAGCAAAAACCCTGGAAAGTGCTGGCGTAAAACGCATTTGGGGCGTAACCGGGGACTCGCTGAATGGGTTGAGCGATAGCCTGAACCGCATGGGCACCATCGAATGGATGCCGACGCGTCATGAAGAGGTGGCGGCATTCGCCGCCGGCGCCGAGGCGCAGATTAGCGGCGAGCTGGCGATTTGCGCCGGCTCATGCGGCCCCGGCAACCTGCATTTGATTAACGGTCTGTTTGATTGTCACCGCAACCACGTGCCGGTTCTCGCCATCGCCGCACATATTCCTTCCAGTGAAATCGGCAGCAACTACTTCCAGGAAACCCATCCGCAGGAGCTGTTTCGCGAATGCAGCCACTACTGCGAGCTGGTTTCCAATCCTGAACAGCTGCCGCAGGTGCTGGGCATCGCGATGCGCAAAGCGATTCTTAACCGCGGCGTCTCCGTGGTGGTGCTGCCGGGCGATATCGCGCTAAAACCCGCGCCGGAAGAGGCGACATCAGCCTGGTATCCGCCACAGCATCCGATTATTCGGCCAAACGACAGCGAAATACGCAAGCTGGCCGATCGGCTGAATGGGGCAAAAAATATCACGCTGATGTGCGGCAGCGGCTGTGCGGGCGCGCATGATGAAGTGGTGCAATTGGCCGCCGCGCTGAAGGCGCCGGTGGTACACGCGCTGCGCGGCAAAGAATATATTGAATATGACAACCCGTACAGCGTCGGCATGACCGGTCTGATTGGCTTCTCATCCGGCTATCACGCGATGATGAATGCCGATACGCTGGTACTGCTGGGTACGCAGTTCCCTTATCGCGCCTTCTACCCGACCGACGCCGCCATCATTCAAATCGATATCAATCCCGGCAGCCTCGGTTCGCACTGCCATGTCGATATGGCGCTAATTGGCGATATCAAATCCACGCTGACCTCGCTGCTGCCACAGTTGGACGTGAAAACCCATCGCGATTTTCTCGACAACGCGTTGGAGCACTACGCCGATGCGCGTAAAGGACTCGACGATCTGGCAACGGCCAATGATAAACAGGCGATCCACCCGCAGTATCTGGCACAGCAGATCAGCCACTATGCCAGTGAGGATGCCATCTTCACCTGTGACGTGGGTACGCCGACCGTATGGGCCGCACGCTATCTGAAGATGAACGGCAAACGCCGGCTTATCGGCTCGTTCAGCCACGGTTCGATGGCCAATGCGATGCCGCAGGCGCTGGGCGCGCAAGCGATCGATCGTCAACGCCAGGTCATTTCGATGAGCGGCGACGGCGGGTTCAGTATGCTGATGGGCGATTTTCTGTCCGTCGCCCAGCTTAAGCTGCCGGTGAAAATCGTCGTGTTTAACAATAGCGTGCTGGGATTTGTCGCCATGGAAATGAAAGCCGGCGGTTACCTGACGGACGGCACCGAATTGGAAAATCCCAACTTTGCCGCGATCGCCAACGCCTGCGGCATCAAGGGCATTCGCGTGGAGAAAGCCTCTGAGCTGAACGCCGCGCTGGAAGAGGCGTTTGCCTACGACGGCCCGGTGTTGATCGACGTTATCACCGCCACCTCGGAGCTGGCGATGCCGCCGCAAATTAAGCTGGATCAGGCAAAAGGCTTTAGTCTTTACATGCTGCGCGCCATTATCAACGGACGCGGCGATGAAGTGGTTGAACTGGCGAAAACCAACTGGCTGCGCTGACACCGCATCGGCGCTGACCGGGGCCGCCCGCCTGAGTGGCAAAGCGGCCGCCTGATTCAGCGTATTATAAAGCAACGGTCCAGAGCATCACGTTACGCGCCGAACCTCGCGTTATTCATCCCGCCGGGAAACGTAGTCCCGGCGAGGTTCACCGGTATAAATCTGGCAAGGACGATAAATCTTCATCTCCGGCTGGGTATGCATTTCATTCCAGTGCGCAATCCACCCGATGGTCCGGCCCACGGTGGAAATCACCGTAAACATCGACGGCGGCAGCCCCATCGCTTTGAGGATCACCGCGGTATAGAAATCTGCGCTGGGATACAGTTTGTTTTCCAGGAAATAAGGATCGGTAATGGCGATATGCTCCAGTTCAATCGCCACCTGAAGCAAGCTGTCTTCCATACCCAGTTCGCCCAGCACCTCGTAACAGGTTTTACGCAGGATCGCCGCACGCGGATCGAAATGCTGGTATACCGAATTGCCAAATCCCATCAGGCGTAACGAATTGTGCCCGTCTTTTGCGCGCTGCACGAATTCCGGAATACGATCCACGGTTTTAATCTCTTCCAGCATACGCATGCAGGCCTCATTCGCACCGCCGTGCATCGGCCCCCACATGGACGCCAGGCCAGCAGCGATACAGGCAAACGGATTGGCGCCGGATGATCCTGATGCTCTGACCGCCATGGTGGACGGACACTGGCCGTGATCGGCATGCAGAATCAGAATGCGGTTCATCGCGCGTTCCAGTACCGCATTCACCTCATATTTCTCTGCGGGAATGGAAAACAGCATATGCAGGAAATTACCGGTATAGGACAAGGAATTGCGGGGATAAACAGCGGGCTGTTCGATGGAATATTTGTAGCACATCGCCGCCAGCGTCGGCATTTTGGACAACAGACGAACGGCGGCCAATTCACGATGCTCCGCGTTATTAATATCCAGCACGTCATGGTAGAAAGCGGCCAGCGCCCCCACCACCGCACACATCAGCGCCATCGGGTGTGAATCACGGCGAAACCCGCTGAACATGCGGGCGATCTGCTCGTGGATCAGGGTATGGCGGGTAATGTTGTTGGTGAATTTCTTATATTCTTCCGGCGAAGGCACTTCACCATGCAGGAGAATGAAACAGACTTCGGTAAAGTCACATTGCTCCGCCAGTTGCTCAACAGGAAACCCCCGATGCAGCAGTACGCTGTTCACCGCATCAATATAGGTAATGGCAGATTCACACCCGGCGGTGTTGGCAAATCCGGGATCGTAGCTGCATAACCCCTGCGCGCCAAACGGACGGATATCCACAGCCTCTTTCCCCATCACGCGGGAATGCATTTCCAGCGTAATCTTTTCTTTCCCGTCTATTGCCAACGTGGACTGTTTTGCTGTCATGAATCTTTCTCCTGCCGAATGAATAATCGTGTTCGCTATAGAGCAAATATACCCAATCAATCTCATTTTTATCGGTGAACTGCATCAGTTCGGCTCCACCGCAGTTGCGGTGACAGCACGACTACCCAGCTTATTTAATACGCTAAAATCGCCGATGGGTTGCAAGAATCTGACGTAATATTGATTCAGGTAAAGTTTGCTACCTGTTCAGTACGATAACGCAGCCCGCGCTTGCCGCATACAAGTCGGCCAAGTACACGGGATAGTAACACCTCCGCAGACTCAATGGGGACAGGCTGGCATTTTTCGCTGTCAATCCGTATAACTGTCCCCCTGTTGTTTAACCCATTAATTGATGACGATTGATATCAGACCTATGAATGATTCATTAAGCCAGATTATTGCCAGCGAATTGCAGGCTCGAACGGAGCAAGTGGACGCCGCCGTCCGGCTGCTGGACGAAGGAAACACCGTCCCTTTTATCGCACGTTACCGTAAAGAAGTGACCGGCGGGTTGGACGACACCCAATTACGCTTGTTGGAAACACGCCTGAGCTACCTGCGTGAACTGGACGATCGGCGCCAGACTATTCTGAAATCCATCGACGAACAGGGAAAATTGACCGACCAGCTCGCCAACGCCATTAACAACACGCTAAGCAAGACCGAACTGGAAGATCTCTATCTGCCGTACAAGCCTAAACGCCGGACTCGTGGACAGGCAGCCATTGAAGCCGGGCTTGAGCCGTTGGCGGATAGCCTGTGGCAAGATCCGTCTCAGGCACCGGAACTCGCCGCTCAGGCTTACGTTGATGCTGAAAAAGGCGTGGCAGACACCAAAGCGGCGCTGGATGGCGCGCGTTATATTCTGATGGAACGCTTTGCGGAAGATGCCGCGCTGCTGGCGAAAGTCCGTCACTATCTGTGGAAAAACGCCCATCTGGTGTCCCGCGTGGTGGAAGGCAAAGAGGAGGAAGGGGCGAAATTCCGTGACTATTTCGACCACCACGAACCCATTGCCCAGGTACCGTCCCACCGCGCGCTGGCCATGTTCCGCGGACGCAACGAAGGGATTTTGCAACTGTCGCTAAACGCCGATCCGCAGTTTGAAGAAGCGCCGCGTGAAAGCCACTGCGAACAGATTATTATCGATCACCTGAACCTGCGTTTGGGTAATGCGCCAGCGGATAGCTGGCGGCGGGCCGTCATCAACTGGACGTGGCGAGTCAAAGTGCTGCTGCACCTTGAAACTGAATTGATGGGCAGCGTGCGGGAAAAAGCGGAGGACGAAGCGATCAACGTGTTCGCCCGCAATATGCACGATCTGCTGATGGCGGCGCCCGCAGGCATGCGAGCGACCATGGGGCTCGATCCCGGTCTGCGCACCGGCGTGAAAGTGGCGGTGGTGGATGCCACCGGCAAGCTGGTCGCCACCGAAACGATTTATCCTCATACCGGGCAAGCCGCCAAAGCCGCCGCCGTCGTCGCCGCGCTGTGCATCAAGCATCAGGTTGAGCTGGTGGCGATTGGCAACGGTACCGCTTCACGTGAAACCGAGCGTTTCTTCCTCGATACGCAAAAACAGTTCCCGGATATCCATGCGCAGAAAGTGATTGTGAGCGAAGCCGGGGCATCGGTGTATTCGGCATCCGAACTGGCCGCACTTGAGTTTCCCGATCTGGATGTATCTCTGCGCGGCGCGGTTTCCATCGCCCGCCGCTTGCAGGATCCGCTGGCCGAACTGGTGAAAATCGACCCGAAATCCATCGGCGTCGGTCAGTATCAGCATGACGTCAGCCAAAGCCTGCTGGCGAAAAAGCTGGATGCGGTGGTGGAAGACTGCGTAAACGCCGTCGGCGTTGATCTGAATACCGCCTCCGTCGCGCTGTTAACGCGCGTTGCAGGCCTGACCCGGATGATGGCGCAGAATGTGGTCGCCTGGCGTGACGAAAATGGCCGTTTCCGCAGCCGGGAACAGTTGCTGAAAGTCAGCCGTCTGGGGCCAAAAGCGTTTGAACAGTGCGCAGGGTTCCTGCGTATTAATCAGGGTGATAACCCGCTGGACGCCTCTACCGTTCACCCGGAAGCCTACCCTGTCGTAGAGCGTATTCTGGTGGCCACGGAACAGGCGTTGCAGGATCTGATGGGCAACCCCAGCGCGCTGCGCAGTCTGAAACCCGCTGATTTTACCGATGAACGCTTTGGGGTGCCGACCGTTACCGACATCATCAAAGAGCTGGAGAAACCGGGCCGGGACCCGCGCCCTGAGTTCAAAACCGCCAACTTTGCCGATGGCGTGGAAACCATGAACGATCTGCTGCCGGGCATGATTCTGGAAGGGTCGGTCACCAACGTAACCAATTTTGGCGCATTTGTGGATATCGGCGTACATCAGGACGGTTTGGTGCATATTTCATCACTTGCCGACCATTTCGTCGACGATCCGCACAAGGTGGTGAAAGCCGGGGACATTGTGAAGGTCAAAGTGATGGAAGTGGATCTGCAACGCAAGCGTATCGCGCTGACCATGCGGCTTGACGAGCAACCGGGAGAAACCGCAGTACGACGCGGCGGCAACAGCGGTGGGCGCGACCACAATGCGCCTTCACGTTCAGGCGCAGGCAAGTCACGGCCTCGCCCGGCCAATACGTCATCTGCCGGCAACAGCGCCATGAGCGACGCACTGGCGGCGGCGTTTAAGAAACGCTAACCAGAGGGAAACACGGGGATGGGGTTTCCACAGGGATGCTCCACTCCATGGTCGCCCCAGATATCCCGATCTTAACCCAGCCATTCCCTGCGCCTGAGAGGGGCCAAACCCCGGTTGGCTCCTCTCCCCGTCAAGGTTCATATCGCTACGCAAACAGGTTCAGAGCCTCATTCCCCTCGCAGCGCCATGGCGGGCGATTGTCGATAGGCCAGCATGGCGGGAAGCGTGAGCACCGCAGCGGCAATCAGCAGCAGTATCAACACAAAGTGGATATCCTCCAGTCCCAGCGTGACTGGCAGGACAAAACCACTCTTCTCACTCATGATCACCGCAATGGCCCGGGCGGCAACATAGCCGATTACCACCCCCAGCAGCACGCCCGCGCTGACCAGTGACATCAGCCCACACCAAATCAGTGTAAAAATGCCATAACGCGGGGCGCCAAACGCCCGCAGCGCGCCAATTTGCTTCTGTCGCTGTCTGAGATGGACCACGGCCACCATCGCCACGGCGACGCCCACCAGCCCCTGCGTACCCAGAGTGATATACACCAGCAGTTCACGAATATCACCCAGAATTCCGTAGAGTTTCACCAGCACTTCGCCAGGGAAAACCGCCAGTGTCGTGTTGTTGCGATACAGTGAACGCAGTTGATAGGCGCCGGCGATACTTTTGGGTTTCACCACTATCGCAGGGATACCCGCCTGATGCGCGTGACCGTGTTCATCCGCCTCAGCGTGTTCGTCATCATGCTGCGTTTCATCATGATGTTCATCCGTCTCGCCTTCGCCATGCTGAGCGGCGTCAGCCGCATGGTTCTGGTCTTCATCGTGATGAACGGCGCCTTCGTTATCATGAGCATGGTCTTCGTCATGAGCATGGTCCTCGTCGTGATGAGAACCGTCTTCATCATCATGAACATGGCCGGGCGGCTGAATACCGTGCACTCGCCATACCGCATTGACCGGCACCAGAATCGCCTTATCCCAGGCGCTGCCGTCCGCTGGCAGCACGCCGACTACCGTATATGTCACCGAGTCATGCGCATGTGCGCCTTCGGTTCCGACCTGCCCGTGAATCGGGCTGAAGGTATCGCCCAGCGTCAGGCCTGTTTGCGCGCCCACCACGGCTTCAAATCCATCGTCAAATACCCGCCCGGCGACCAATTGACGTTTACCGTCATCCGTCACCAGCGGCGGCGTCGTCCCTACGATCGGCATCCCCTGATAGAAATCGCCGAAGGCGACGGGCGCCGCCCAGGCAACCAACGGATTTTTCGTCAGGTCATCCAGTATGCTGGCGGGAATCAGCGTCAGCGCTGACGGCTGCAAAAAAACCGACGACAGCACCAGTTGCGTTTCACTGCCCGGCGCGCCCACCACCAGATCAAAACGATCGGCCGCTTTCGCGCTGCCCAAACGCAGTGCCCTCTCCTGCAAACTGACGGAAATACTTAACGCCGTCGCCACGGCAATCAGCAATACCACGACCAGAACGCCCGGCCACAGACGCCGCCAGTCCACCCAAATAAGACGCCATGGGATCATTGTTTTTCCTCCTGTGACGAGCTGTCCGCCACCAGGCGTCCTTTTTCCAGTTGAATACGGCGGGTCATCTGCGATGCCAGACGCGTATCGTGGGTAATCGCGATCAGCGTAGCGTGATGGGTGCGGGCCAGCTCGACCAACAAGTCGGCAATCTGCTCGCCGCTGTGCGCATCCAGACTCGCCGTGGGTTCATCCGCGACAATGATTTCCGGCGCGCTGAGCAACGCCCGGGCCACCGCCACCCGCTGTTTTTCGCCTCGGGACAGCACCTCAACCGGACGGTTTCCGGTATCCAGCCCGACCTGTGATAACAAATCGGCCGCCCGTTGCCGGAGTGAGGACGGTAAGCGCCAGTGATGAAACTGGGCCGGCAACAATACGTTATCCAATGCGCTTAAGCCGGGGAAAAGATGAAAATCCTGCATCACCAGCCCAACATGCCTGGCCCGCCAGCGATCGCGTTCCGCTTCATCAAGCTGACGAATATCCTGCTGCTGCCATTGCACCCGGCCTTCTCCACTGTTGTCCATCCCGGTAATGGCATTAACTAATGTGGTTTTACCGGAACCGGAAGGCCCCATCACCGCGACTCGCTCACCGGCAGCGACAGACAGCGCCGGAATATCCAGCACGGCATCCGGCGTATCGGGGAACCTGACGCTCAGGCCCTGGATCAATAACTCCGCCATCGACTCTCCTACAGGGTATCGAACGTTGCTTCACGCAGACGCAACAGGCTGACAAAACCGCTTTCCGGATCGGTCCATGAACCGTGTTCCAACACGCCTTCTACTTCAATCATGGTGTTGTTCTGTACGAAGGTTTGCCGCTTGGCCAGATAGACCACCACAATATCTTCAGGCCAGTCGGCGTCGGAGGAACAGAAAGGACAGAGCGCCATCGGCATTTTGGTCAGAACAAAGAATTGAGATTCCGCTTTCAGCGGCGGCGCCATAAAACCGCGCATCGTCACCCGTTTGCCGGATAACGATTTAACGTCATCGGAAAACACCAGACCCAGCACGCCATAAGAAGCGTACAGCTTATCGAAAGAAAGCTCAGGCGGCGCCGCCTTCACGGGAATGGCGCAGATCAGCGACAGCAACATCAGCGCCGTCCGCAGCCAAAAGGATAAAAGCGGGGTTTCCCCCGCTCGGTCGTGTTTCACATTATTCATATTGGGGAATTACTTCTTATCCTGCGGTCTTACCGCCAGAGCATCCACAATGACCCGGAACAACTCAGAGTTCTCCATATAACCCCGAATCCGTTCGGCGCCCGGCCCGCTGGCCTGAATCACCATATCGTCTACCGCATGCACGCCGGTATCGGTCGCTCGTGGCAGAATACCTTCGCGGAACACCGCGCCCGGTACTTTCTCATAGGCTTTGTTTGCAACATATTCATCCTTCTCGTTCTTAATTGCCGGCACAAAGGTGCCATCCAGTTTCGGACGGAAGGTTTCGTAATAGTCAGGGTAGTTGTTGAAGAAGACCGCCAGACGCTTGGAAACATTCACATCATCCGGGTAACCATCTTTATTGGCGTCTTTGTAGTTCGGGTAGCCAGCATCTTCATACACGCCGACTTTCTCACGCATATCAGTACCGGGTTTTTCATCATCGACCGTGCCGATAATGGAGATACCGTGCGTATGGTCGCCCGTCACGATGATCAGCGTGTCCGGGTTTTGCTCGGCAAACTTCTGCGCCAGCGCCACCGACTGATCCAGCATGATGGTGTTATAGAACGCACGTTCCCAATCCAGCGGATGCGATGCTTTGTCGATCAGCGCGGATTCCACCATCAGAAAGAAACCGTCTTTGTTTTTGGACAGCACATCCAGCGCCGCCTGCGTCATCTCGGTCAGATCCGGCTGGTTGGGGAAGTTTTTGGCGACATCATTTTTCAGGAACCGACGATCCAGCACGCCATCCATGTTGCCGGTGTGGAACAGCCCCAGCAGTTTGGTGGCCTGCGCCGCATTTTGTTTCAGGGTTTCGGCATCCGTTGCCAGCGCATAACCCGCCTGCTGGAATTTTTCGACGTAGTTGTTTTCGTCTTTACGTTTAGAACCCGGCGTACTCTTGGGCAGGAAATAGGCCGAACCGCCACCCAGAATCACACTGGGTTGCACGTTATAAAACATCTCGACGATCTCGGCTTTGTCTGCGCGACGGCGGGTGTGGGACACCACCGCGGCAGGGGTCGCATCTTCGATTTCGGCGTCACTGACCACACCGACAGACATTTTCGTTGAGCGGGTAAGTAACTCCCCCAGCGTTTCCTGTTTCGGGTGCTCCAGCGAGTTTTTACTGCGGCTGACGTAAACGCCCAGCGCATTCACACCGGATTTATGACCCGTCATGTAGGCGCTCATGGTGTTGGCACTGTCGGCGGCAATCGAGTCCGTACTGGAGGTACCGGCGAACGCCATATATTGCAGATCGTCAATCGCCAAACGACCGTCGGCTTTCCCTTCCGTCACGCCTTTGGACAGGATGCGCGCCCCGGTGCGGTGGGCAACGGACAGGCCGTCACCGATGAACAGAATTACATTTTTGGCTTTACGCGCTTCCGGCGTTTGATAAACGTCCCATGTCACCTGGGTCTTCTTGCCGTTGGCTTCAGCCTCTACTACATATTTTCCGGCATCAGGCAAATGCACATCGCGCAGCCAAACCGTCGAAACACTGGCACCGTCTTCGCGGTCAACAAAGGTGGCCGGTTTTCCCAACACCTGCTGATAATCCTTACCATTAATCAGGATGCGGATATCTTCTGGTTTGAGAACTTCATCAAACTCAACTTTAAAATCGAATTTACCGCCGGCCAACATGGTTGCACGGTCGATAGGATAAATGGCCTGTGCCTGCGCTATCCCCGGCAGGGCGGTAGCAAACAGCAAAGGCAGTAACCAGCGAGCTTTCATCGTGATGTCCTTGATTGCGAGATTAGCAGGACATAACGTAGTTACCTTTTTTTACAGTTTGATGAATTTCAGCATAATTCTTCGGGCTGGCTCCCCGTCAGGCTAACGCGCCCGCTCTTTCAACGGAAAACGCCGGCGAACCACCACGAAGAACAGCGGAACAAAAAAGATGGCGAGGATCGTGGCCGACGCCATCCCGCCGATCACGCCGGTCCCTACCGCATGTTGACTGGCCGATCCGGCACCGCCGCTGGTTGCCATCGGCAGTACGCCAAAAATAAACGCCAGCGATGTCATCAGTATCGGCCGCAACCGCTGGCGGGAGGCCTCCAGCGTCGCTTCGATCAGATCCTTCCCTTGTTGGTTCATCTCGTTGGCGAATTCCACAATCAGAATGGCGTTCTTTGCCGAAAGCCCGACCACCGTTAATAATCCCACCTGAAAATACACGTCGTTCTCCAGCCCACGCGCCCAGGTGGCGACCAGCGCCCCCAGAACGCCAAGCGGCACGACCAGCATCACCGAAAAAGGCACGGTCCAACTCTCATACAGCGCCGCCAGACACAGGAACACCACCAGCAGCGAAATGACATACAGCGCCGGCGCCTGCGCGCCGGTCAACCGCTCCTGAAAGGACATGCCCGTCCATTGCAGACCGATTCCCGCGGGCAGTTCAGCCACCAGCGACTCCATGATATTCATGGCGGTACCGGTGCTGACGCCCGGCGAGGCTTCTCCGACAATCTCCAGCGATGAGTAGCCGTTGTAGCGTTCGAGACGTGGGGAGCCGATCTCCCAATCCGTGTGCGCAAACGCGGAGAAAGGCACCATCCCGCCATCGTTGTTGCGAACGTACCACCGGCTGATATCATCCGGTAACATGCGATACTTCGCGGCGGCCTGAACATAGACCTTCTTCACCCGTCCACGGTCAAGAAAATCATTAACATAGGTAGAACCCCAACCGGTTTTCAGCGTATTGTTGATATCGCCAATCGAGACGCCCAACGCTTGCGCCTTGCGCTGATCGACATGAATTCGCAACTGCGCGCTGTCGTCCAGACCGTTATGGCGGACGCGAGTCAGTTCGGGATTATTCCCCGCCATCGTCAGCAACTGATTTCGTATCTGCATAAACTGTTCATGTCCCAGCCCGGCGTGATCCTGTAGTTGCATGGAGAACCCCGCCGCGTTGCCCAATCCGTTGATGGACGGTGGACTACTGGCAAATACGCGCGCTTCGTTGATGTCACGGAACGCCTTGGTGGCGCGTTCAATAATGGCAAAGGAACTGCTCTGCGAACCAGAACGCTCCGCCCAATCCTTGAGCCGTACAAACAGTCGGGCCACATTCTGCCCGTTACCACCCGGCCCGGAACCGATAGTGGAAAAGACCGATATCACGTTGTCTTTTTCTTGCGTGAGGTAATACTGCTCGATCTTATTGACCACCTGCAAAGTCTGCTGCTGAGTCGAGCCCGACGGCAGTTGTACCTGGGTGCTGAAAATACCCCGATCTTCCTGGGGCAGAAAAGAGGTCGGCAGCCGGAGAAACAGGAAAGCCATGATGCCGATAATGCCCAGATAAAACAGCAGCCAGCGCCCGCCGTTAGTCAGAATTTTACCCACGCCCCGTTCATAGCGCAGCGAATTACGGGTAAAATTACGGTTAAACCAGCCAAAAAACCCTCTGCGTCCGTGCTGCTGGCCTTTGGCAAGCGGCTTGAGCAGGGTGGCGCACAGCGCAGGCGTCAGGATCATCGCCACCAGAACCGACAGGATCATCGAGGTGACGATGGTGATGGAGAACTGACGGTAGATCGCCCCGGTGGTGCCGCCGAAAAACGCCATCGGGACAAACACCGCCGACAGCACCAGCGCAATCCCCACCAGCGCGCCTTGTACCTGCCCCATCGATTTGCGCGTCGCCTCTCTCGGCGAGAGCCCTTCCTCGCTCATCACCCGCTCGACGTTCTCTACCACCACGATGGCATCATCCACCAGCAAACCGATAGCCAGCACCATCGCAAACATGGTCAGGGTATTCAGACTGAATCCGCAGGCGTAAAGGACCGCAAACGTACCGAGCAACACCACCGGCACGGCGATCGTCGGGATTAGGGTCGCGCGAAAATTCTGCAAGAACAGATACATCACCAGAAAAACCAGCAGAATCGCTTCAAACAGCGTTTTTACCACATCGGTAATAGAGGCTTTGACAAAAGGCGAGGTTTCAAAGGCGATTTTGGCTTCCAGTCCGTGTGGAAAATACGCCGACAGTTCTTCAATACGTTCCCTGACTCGTTTATCCGTCTCCAGTTCATTGGCGCCTGAGGCAAGTTTTACCCCAAGCCCGGACGCGGCCTGACCGTTATAGCGGCTGAGAAAATCATAGCGCTCGGCCCCCAGTTCCACCTCCGCGACATCCCCCAGCGTCACGGCGGAACCATCCTTATTCACGCGCAGGGTGATATCGCGAAACTGCTGCGGCGTCTGCAATAGCGACTGGGCGTTGATGGCGGCATTGAGCGCCTGATTATCCACTGACGGCACGCCGCCTACCTGCCCCACCGAAACCTGACTGTTCTGTGACTCGATGGTATTCACCACATCGTCAGTGGTCAGCGCGTAATCCACCAGTTTGAGCGGGTCAAGCCAGATGCGCATCGCATACTGCGACCCGTAGGCGTCCACTTCCCCCACGCCGCTGATACGGCTGATGGGTTCCTGAATATTGGTTGCAACATAATCGGAGATATCCTGCTTATCCATGCTGCCGTCGGTAGACACAAACGCGATCATCAGAATGTTGGTATCGCCGGTTTTACTGACGGTTACCCCTTGCTGCTGTACATCCTGCGGAAGTTTACGAATGGCCGACTGAAGCTGGTTTTGCACCTGCTGACGAGCTTCATCGGGATCGGTGCCGGCTTCAAACGTCAGCGTGACTCTGGCTTGCCCGGTACTGCTGCTATCGGAGGCCATGTACATCAGGTTATCCAGACCGGTCATACTCTGCTCGATAACCTGCGTGACGGTATTTTCCAGGGTCTGCGCCGACGCCCCCGGATAGTTCGCGGTGATACGTACGTTGGGCGGCGCGAGATCGGGATACTGTTCAAGAGGGAGCGATTTAATCGCCAGCATACCGCACAGGCTGAGAAGAATAGCCAACACCCACGCAAAAATCGGGCGATCGATGAAAAAACTCGCCATTTCTTTCAGACTCCTCAGCCATATTCCGAAGGGGTAAATCCATGCACAGCCCACGTAAGAGAATATAGGAAGGGAACCCCCTTGCCTACAGGGCGACAGATTACCTTACCTGTCAGGACCGTAGAAATCGTGGAGAAATTGAGGAGAAAATGTAAATTATCGTCTTTGTGCTCTAAATAATTCTAGCTACAGGAAGGCGGCAAGTGCAGGACAAATTCGCCGGGAGCAGATTTGAACGCTGCTTGCAGCGGACCCTTTGGGGCGAGGCCACGGATGGGCCGAGTAATGGTACGTGCAACTTAACGTATGGCGGGTATATGCGTCAGGGATGCCATCCCACTTCAGTAACCGCAACTCATCTATACGCTGTCCAAACCTGAGCGGCGTTAAATAAAGCGCTTAAATATACTTTGAACATCCTGATAATTATCAGCAGCAAGTAAACTCTCTACAATTGATAAGTCCTTTGTAATACAAGCCAACTCTTCAAAAATCGATTGGAAAGATGTTTTATTTCTAATATCAATAGATAACATTAAAATTATTTGTACCTTATCGTTTCCCCACTCAATGGGTTTTTTCAACGTTATCAATCCAATACCCTGCTTTAAAACATTTCCTTCAAAAGCATGCGGGATCGCAAAGGTATTACCAATTGATGTCGGCGCTAACTTTTCACGTTCAAAGACTGAATTTATATATGTATCTTTAACATAACCATAATCAATCATTTGACGGCCGAGTAAATTAATGACTTCATCTTTTGAGCGACAATCACTTTTTAAAATAGTGATCCCCTCAGCAAGTTGGCTAAATAAAGAATGATAATATTCTTTATCTTTCATCAACGATTTAACTTTATCCGGATGTAACTTATTTTCAATCAATATGATATCTTTACTACTCAACATTGGCGAAACATGCAAAACATCAATATTATTCAAAGTAAGTGGCACTGTTGATATAACAAAGTTTTGTTGTGAATGCTCTAATTCACTATCAATACGAGATATTGGAATTATTTTATTAACAATGATATTAGGGAAAATACTCTTCAATTTCGCCTGGAAAAATTGGGATGTTCCGGTCCCTGAACCACAGACCACTGTCACCGAGGGTCTTTCCACCGCACGCAATGCCTTTTTTCGTTCCAGACTGGCACCAAAATATAATGCTATATCGCAGATTTCATCTTCACCCAGATTTATCTTATACTCCAGATAGAGTAACTTGGCTATATACGTTGCCACTTCAAATTCATAAACCAGATCTTCTTTAATAACATTCTTTAAAGGATTCTCTAAATGAACCTGATTCTGGATACGATGAAACATCGCCTTGAGGTGGACAAACAAAGCTCGAATAAAAGTATCATCTTCACTAATATTTTCAAGATACGTTTCACCCGCTTTTATGACGATGGCTTCCCATACTTCAAAGGATAAATCAGATTTACCGGAGTCATCCATAAGATTAACTTTGGAATCACCTAATAATTTAGCCCCGGTAATATTAAGCAGGATATAAGATTTATCACCATCAAGCAGTTCTACACCAAAATATTCATTTAGTCTTTTAGATAAAAACTCACAGATCTTCCATTCATCCCGGCTTTTATCTCTTTTAAGCTCCTCTTGAGAAACCGGGCAAATAGCGCCTTTCCGTAGCCTTCTGACTATAATCGACAAATGAATCATCAAATCAGTATAAGAGGCATCTGAAAGGATGAAGTTAAAATTCTCTTCAACCTCTTGTAAAATAGTGTTAATAACTGATAAATCAATGTTAGCAAAGAATGGTTGTAACTTACTTAAAACCTGGTTTCCCTGGTGGGATAAAATTTTTCTCATTATATTAGCACGAGTAATTCTTAATTGACTTTCATTACCAAACAATCTAATTCCATATTTTGCTTTTTTTTCCAATCGCAAAGACTGCTGTTTAAAAAATGGTGAAAGCTTATTTATATCATTAACAATCGTACTTTTACTCACAAATATAGCTTCAGATATTTTCTCCATAGAGATAAATCCTTCAGCATCTAATAACTGAATAGCAACGTAATATTTTCTAATATCCGGAGAAATAGATGCTTTGATGTCGTCATTAATCAACAGGTCATCCAGATATTTTCTTCCCTCTTCATTATATGATAACCATATTCCCTTCCCTGTCTTACTTTCAATCATGCAGTTGCCATTTTGTAATTCTAGTTTTAAATTTTTAACATCATCTTTAATTGTTCTTGAACTAACATGAAGAGAGTTGGCCAACTCGGTCGTAGTCATGGCATTTTGGCTACTATATAATATAGTTAGAATTTTTCTTTCACGAGGCAGTAACATCTCTCTCTCCTAATATTGTACCAAACATATAATCATCTTTTTATAAAGATACTATTTATGTCAAATCATTTACATTAGTCAAAAACATTGTATAGATATCCTCTATCTCATTAGCGCTTAACTTTCCCAGCTGTTCTTGATGAATATTTTTAATGGATTCAAACAGTTTTAATCTATTAGTAATAACTACATCTTTAGTCAAGCTGTTTTTTATTTTTATGATACTCTTATCACTAAAAACAATTAATTTATGCGTATCACACGCCCTCCCGGTCAAAGCCTCCCATTTAGCTGAAAACTCATTCATCAATTTTATTGGGTTTTCAATTTTTCTCACTTGAGTTAACATCTTGCCGGTGGATTTATCTTTATCTGCTTGGATGAGGCTAAAATCATTCACTGACTTACCGATAATTTCACCAATATAGTTTTTAATTTGCAGCAAGTAAACACCACTTGACAACATAATAACAATATAGGCTTGCGGATCGTTATCATCATGCGATCTCGCCATTTGGAAACATATTCTATGGTCGCCTAACTGGCTTTTAAGCCAATAGCTTTGAGACATTCTTTGTAAATTTTTACGACGATATAAAAATTCAATGAAACTGGAATAAATTTCCGTATAAAAACTATTACGCCAAAATTTAAACAGCTGACGGAATTTTACTGCTGTCAAAATAATAAAGGTGACAAAAAAACCAGTCGTTAACTCAGTCCAATTATAAAACTCCATTGAGTCCTATATGAAAACATCCCGCTTGCATGAGTTTCATTGTTCTGATTTTGACAAAACAGACCGCATCGCTATACCGACCTTAGGCTGACTACGAGAGATTTACTGACTCATGCCTGATTCTCCTGGCCAGAGTTTAGTGGGCTCAAGTCTCGGTTTTACCTGCCAATGCCATCACTCCGATTATCAACGCAAACTTTCAGCATCCACCCTGTTTTAAAGAGTTAATATTTGTCAGAAATTATCGTTAATATGACCTAGCACTGATGTCATCTTTCTGATACTCACGGCTATGCGGTGGATCCTCCGGCCTCAGGGAACACAAAACATTCCGCTATGAGCATTATAATAACAATACCGAAAGTCCGCGAAGATCCACATCTGGTTTTTCAACTTCTGCATATCAGGTAAAATAATTGGATATGCACTCATTTCATTCTTTTAACAATTATTCGTACTCTGGTCCACTGTGTTTAACAAAGGTATATCTGTTGCTCGATCCGATTAATCGCATATAATTTTTTACAAAAACTTTCATCGAATTTTGCGCCGCAATACACAAATCCATATAATCAATTTCAGGATTCTCTGCCAGCGTTGTTTTCATCGCAGCCGTAATGTGTTTCATCAAATCAGTACAAACATTAATTTTGTTGATACCTAACGCAATAACCTTACGGATATTCTCTTCACCAGCACCACTACCACCGTGTAATACCAGCGGAATATTCAAGGTTTCTTTTAGAATTTTCAATTTATCAAAATCAAGAACAGGCGTAATGCCTTTGGGATAACTACCATGGGCGGTACCAATTGCCACCGCTAAACAATCACATTGAGTACGCTCAACAAACGCTTTAGCCAACTGATGATCGGTATACAAGTCAGCACGTGACTCATCAGCATTGGCGGTAGAACCAACGTGACCTAATTCAGCCTCAACAGATTTTCCGGCAGCGTGGGCAAGATCAACAATGGTTTGAGTTCTTCTTACGTTTTCTTCAAAATCATAAGAAGAGGCATCAATCATAACACTGGAGAATCCATATTGGATCGCAGCGGCAATATCTTCATAATTCACCCCGTGATCCAAATTGAATGCAATTGGTACATTAGCTTTTTCTGCTAAATTTTTTATCATAGGAGCCATGATGTAACCATGACCGTGAGCTTTCATCTGCCGTGGTGAAATATTAATAATAATTGGAGAACACTCTTCTTCTGCACTCTCGATACACGCTTTTACTTGTTCCATATTAATACAATTCACCGCCATAACCGCATACATATTTTTGTGCGCATGAAGAAGCATGTCTTTCATTGAAACGTACATAATATTCCCTCAAAATCCAATCGTTATTGAATATAGAAAAATGTTTATTTTCTATGTTTCACTTTCGGTTTTGAGAGTAACATCGTTCTGTTACCCTCAATCATTAGCAAGTTTTTTACTCTTCAACGGTTAATGGCCTTCTCACTATGGCATAAAGCACCCCGGTAATAATGCCGCCCAATGCCCATAAGCCAATAAATAATAGCGGGTTAGATAACATCGGAATGACAAACGCGCCACCATGCACCGCAGGCGACTCAATACCAAATGCCATACATAATCCACCAGTGATGGCGCCACCAATCATACAACACAGCGTGACTCGTAATGGGTCATTAATTTGGAATGGAATAACACCTTCCTGGATATAACAGGTTGAAAGAATAAATAATGTTTTTCCTTGTTCTCTCTCCGCATCAGTAAATTTCTTTTTGCCGCCCAGGAAGGTAGCCAGGCCGATACCCAGCGGTGATGTCATACCTGAACACATTTTTGCTGAAGTTGGAATAAAAAAACCACTGGCATTCAAAGCATTAACGAACGTTGCTGCGGTTTTATTTACTGGGCCGCCATTATCACAGCACATCATCGCACCAATAACGGCACCAAGGACAAATCGAGAGCCGCCATTTAATGAAGTCAGCAATTCAGTTAACGCTTTCATAAAAATGGCAATAGGCGTGCCAAAAACATAATACATTAACAACCCAGCAATCAGGGTTACAAATACGGGAATAACCAATATTGGCATAACCCCTTGTAATACTTTAGGTACGTTGATTTTTTTAATCGCCAACGTCAAATAGCCAGCAATAATACCGCCAACCAAACCACCAACAAACCCTGTGCTTAGATTTAATGCCAATGTTCCCATCGCCAAGCCTGGAGCCAGGGCCGGTTTGTCTCCCATGGCATAAGCGGTGAAACCAGCAATCGCCGGAACAGTAAAATTCATTAATGCCGTGCCAATCAGAAAAATAACCTTTGCCAACGAGTCAACCTGGTCCATATGGGAGCCAATGTCATATCCTCCCATTGCTTTTGCTATCGCCTGTAATATTGCCCCTCCGACGATAATGGGTATCATGTAGGAAATACCCGTCATTAAAGAGTCTTTGATAAAGGACAGTTGACTTTTCTTATTCGATGTTTTGCGTTTAATTTCAGCCATTATGCTAATGCCTCCATTAACTCTTTAATAACCGCCTCAGGATGACGCACCGCTTCACTAACACCCACGTTCAATGTGGGTAAGTCTTCAAATCTATCGGCATTACGAATTCGGACATCACTGGCGATAATACAAGCGTTTGCACGATTGATATCATCTATAATGATTTCATTTTCAATACCTTGTGCCCCCTGGGTTTCGACTTTTATTTCCAATCCGGCTTGTTCAGCCGCTTTTTTCAAATTAGCTGCCGCCATATAGGTATGCGCAATACCTACTGGACAACTCGTTACACAGACAATATACATATATTCCCTCATCTATAATTATTTAAACATTGTTTTACTTCATCGACTGTCTTTGAATTTAATAAACTTTTTCTAAAATCATCATCAGTTAAACAAACTGCCAATTGCGATAGCATTTTTAAATGTAGGTTGTCGGAGGTATTAGGAGCGGCTAACATAATTATGTATTCTACCCGTTGATCATCAAACGCATCCCACTCTATAGAATCGCATAATTTAATTAAGGTAAAGGCTACTTCTCTCACGCAATCGCTTTTACAATGAGGAATAGCTATCCCCATACCAATTCCGGTAGAGTGTTCTTTTTCTCGCTCAAAAACACCGTTTACATACATATCCTTGTCATTAATCTTTCCCGCTTCAAACATTAACTGCCCTATCTTGGATATCGCATCATTCTTATCTAATACGTGAAAATCAAACTTCACCAATCGCTCATCAATCATGGATACTAAATCCATCTCTAACCTCCACCTCAAATTTTTGATAAAACTAATTTCTCTATACCTTCATCCTATCAAGGGGGGGCAAACCCTAACAAATTAATAAATTGCATTAACATAGTGCAAGAGTAAGTGAAATGATTAGTGTTTTATTAATGTAACTATATGTATTTATTGCATGTATTTTTTGGAAAAATAAATTTAAAAAAATAAATAATAAGATATTTAATCAATAACTGTGATCAACTTATCAAAAAAAACCTTCACAACTCTACTCTTTTATTATTACGCTATTCAGTGCTAAAAAATTACGTTTCAAAAGACTATGCGTATACGAAATCACTATATTAGTGAAATTTATTCAATTTTTATCTTACCGAGTTAATCTATAATTTGAAAAACGATACAAAGTAGCCGTTAATGACATGAGGTAAAAAATGATAAATTTTGAATACCATAATCCAACAAAGGTCATTTTTGGAAAGAACTCCGAATCTAATGTAGGAGCAGAAATTCATGCTCGTGGATTCAAAAAAGTACTCATTCATTTTGGTGGTATTTTTTTGTATGAAAATGGGGTTCTTGATCGGGTGCATGAAAGTCTGGCGGCATATGGTATTGAATATATTGATTTTGATGGCGTTGTGCCTAACCCCAGATTAGCATTAGCGCAAAAAGGTGTGGAATTATGTAAAGCTGAAGGCGTTGATTTCATTCTTGCCATTGGCGGCGGCAGTGCTATTGACTCATCCAAAGCAATTGCATATGGATTAGTTAATGATTTCAATTTAGAAGATCTATTTTTAGGCAAAGCAACAACCAGCAGCATTGCACCTATCGGTTGCATTTCAACTATTGCAGCAACGGGGTCTGAAACCAGCAACTCGACGGTGGTGACGATCACAAATTCTCTCGGTGAAAGTTTTAAACGTTCATATAACCATGACTGTGCCCGGCCTCTATTTGCAATCATAAATCCCGAATTAACGTATTCCGTTCCGACTTACCATACTGCAAGCGGTGGAGCTGATATCATGTTCCACACGATGGAACGTTACTTTACCAGGACGAAAAATGTCGAACTAACCGACAGAATTTCTGAAGGTTTACTGGTAACGGTAAAGAATGAAGTCGAAAAAGTATTAAAAAAACCGGATGATTACAATGCCAGAGCTAATTTAGCATGGGCTGGCAGCATATCCCATAATGGATTGACGGGGACTGGCAGAGAATCGGATTTTCCGGCTCATAAAATCGCACAAGAGTTGAGTGCGGTTTATGATGTTATCCATGGGGCTAGCCTTACCGCTATCTGGTCAACCTGGTCCCGCTATGTTTACAAAACAGATATTCCTCGTTTCGCTCAATTCGCTACCAACGTATTTGGAATTCTTCCCAATTACCATGACTTAGAAGAAACGGCATTATTAGGTATTGAAGCATGGGATGAATGGTGTAAAAAAATCGGCATGCCTGTAACGCTTTCAGAGCTGGGCGTTTATCCTACCGATACTGAAATTGAGTATATGGCTGAAAATGCAGTTGCTACAGGAAATGGCAGCATCGGGAAATTTTTCAAAGAACTAACGAAAGAAGACATAATCAATATTTACTATAACGCAAAATAGATTCTCTTCTAAAAAATCATTAACACCGGATGTTTTCATTTTTATTTTTTTAAATAAGGTTGATTATATATGCTGAAAGAAAAAATAACGGTTAGAAATAAAAACGGATTACATGCCAGGCCGGCAACAATATTGGCAAAACTGTCACGCAGATACCAATCAAAAATTGAACTCGTCTATAAAGATAAGATCATTAAAGTAAAAGGTATTGTTGGCATACTATCGGCTGGTATCAGTGGTGGTTCGACGCTTGAAGTTGTTTGTGATGGGGATGACGAACAAGATGCCATGTGTGAGATAAAAGCGCTTTTTGCATCGGGATTTGGAGAAGAATAGTAATACTCGGTTATCACGTTAGTAATGAGAATGCCACCCTGATTAATTTATTAAACAGGGTGGCATTCTCATTTATAAAACCCAACCTAATAAGCACCAAATTTGATTATCACTAGCTTAGTGCAATTTTTTGTTTTTACATTTATAGACCCTCGACCTACCATATTAATATAATAACGGGGAGATACCTATGATTAATGGTAAAGATTTGTGGAATAATACTATTCTGCGAGACATGGGAATTAGGAAAATCCATAACCGTAATCTTTTCACTTACCTGAATATGCCAAAGAATTTCTACGAAACCCTTGTTAATACTGTATCCCGCACACCTGACAAGATTGCATTTTACGATAACTGGGGGCGAGCCTATTCGTATGTCAATTTCTTAGAGTCAGTTGACAAGTTTTCTCTATATTTGAAAAAAGATAAAAAAATCCATCAGGGTTCCCATGTTGGTATTTTACTATATAATAGCATTGAGTTTTGTATTGCTTTTTATGCCATAGCAAAATTAGGCGCCATCGCTGTCCCTCTTCCTACCAAATACCGAGAAACAGAGCTTACGCCATTAGTTGATAAATCAAATCTTGATATACTTATCATAAATGAAGATTTTAATCATTATTTCCAGCATTTAATCAATAAAGATAAACGCGTCATATCTGAAGGTGAAAAAGACGGTATTGGTTTTAGAAAGTACATAGAAGATATTGTATTGAGCAATAGCGATTCAGACTCCGTCGGAGATTTAAGTGATGAAATCATTATTATGTTTACTTCCGGAACAACATCACAATCCAAGGGGGTCGTTCTTAGAAATTACAATGTTATTCATGCAATCATTACCTATCAGCGTATTCTGGACATTGCACCAGAAGATAAAACCATTATCCCTATTCCAATTTATCACATCACAGGGTTAGTTGCTCTTCTCGGCTTATTTGTTTATGTTGGAGGCGAGATCCATTTATACCGATACTATGATGCAAAAAGAATTTTAGAAGGTATTGTTAGCAACGAAATCACTTTCATGCATGGTTCGCCCACTGTATTTTCAAAGCTACTTGATTTTAAAGATGAAAATTATAATCTTAAAAGCCTGAGAATCCTTGGCTGTGGTAGCAGCTATACACCATTGGCACAACAACAAGCGTTTCATCAATGGCTCCCTCACACTAAATTTATTGTTATTTATGGCATGACTGAAACATCATCGCCAGCTTTTATTTTTCCTAATGACACACCCACCAGTATTTATGCTACAGCATCAGGGAAACCTATTCCAGGTATTGAAGTTAAAATCCTGGATGAAGCAGGTCTTGAATTACCACATAACCAAATAGGCGAAATCTGGCTAAGAGGCAGCGTGGTATGTGAAGAATACTATCAGTTAGATTCATCTCTAATTGATAATGAGTTCTGGTTGAATACCGGTGACATGGGGTATTCCAATGAAGATAATTATATCTATGTTGTTGATAGAAAAAAGGACATGATCAATCGCGGTGGCGAAAAAATTTGGACTAATGATGTAGAACAGGAACTACTGCTGCTCAAAGAAATAAAAGACTGTGCCGTAGTAGGTATTCCTGATGAAGTTTATGGCGAGGTCGCCGCCGCAATAATAGTACTTAAAACATCATATAAGATTAGTGTAGAAGAAATAAAGTCCCGTCTTAAAAAATCCCTGGCAACTTTCAAAATTCCAGAAAAAATTATTTTCAGCAATGAAATACCTAAAACACCAGGGTTAAAAGTTGATAAGAAAAAAATAAAAGGAATATTTTCAAATAAATAATAATTTTTATAACCATCAATATCATATTGACTGAAAATATTATCACTAAGAAGGATAGATAAACATGTTGAAAGCAAATTTTATCACCGCACAGGATGCTGCGGAAATGATTCAAGATGGTGACACATTATGTACAATTGCGATGACATTAGTTGGTGCCAGTGAATCTATTCTTAAACAGATTGAATCTCGTTTTAAAACAACAGGACATCCTAAAAATATTACTTTGCTACATTCATGTGGGCAGAGTGACCGCTCTCGTGGCATACAGCACCTGGCTTATGAAGGACTGGTAAAGCGTATTATAGGTTCACACTGGGGATTGCAACCCAGGTGGATGGATATGATCGCGAATTCACAGGTTGAGGCTTATTGCCTTCCACAGGGGCAAATTGCCCAGCTTTATCGTAGCATGGCCGGTGGTCTGCCGGGGAAAATGTCCAAAGTCGGTTTAGGAACATTCATTGACCCACGCGATGAGGGCGGGAAAATGAATGAAAGGACCAAACCATTAGAAAATATTATCGATATCATCACTTATGATGATGAAGAGTATCTTTTTTATAAAGCAATCCCGCTCGATGTGGTCATTATCCGGGGAACGACCTGTGACGAAATGGGAAATTTGACTACAACTGAAGAAGCGATGAAATTGGAGATACTGCCGGCAGTACTGGCAGCAAAACGTTATGGCGGTAAAGTTATTGCCCAGGTAAAACAAGTGGCAGAAAACGGGACATTAAATCCCAAAGATGTAACCGTACCCGGTGTTTTTATTGATGCCATTGTCGTATGTGATACCCCTCAGGAAGACCACCGTCAAACGTCTTCCTGGTTTTTTGACCCCTCCTATTCTGGCCAATTAAGAGTCCCTGCCAGCCAGATAACCCTGGCTCCATTTAATGAAAGAAAGTTTATTGCCCGCCGCGCTGCAATGGAATTAAAAAAGGGTGATGTATTGAATGTCGGGACAGGCATTCCTAACGATATGGTTGGCCGAATTTGTAATGAAGAAGGGATTAATGACGATATTATGATCACGGTCGAATCTGGCATCTATGGTGGTAATCCTGCCGGAGGGATCGACTTTGGTATCGGGCAAAATTTGGTTGCCATGATTACGCATCAGGAACAGATGGATTATTACAATGGCGCTGGCGTTGATATTACCTTTATGGGGTTAGGGGAATTAGATAAAGAAGGAAATGTAAATTCAACGAAGATGGGAACCCGCTGTACTGGAGCCGGTGGCTTTATTGATATTACACAGAATGCAAAAAAAATCGTCTTCTGCGGCACCTTTACAGCTAATGGCGCAAAATACCAATTTGAGGATGATAAATTAATTATTCTCGAAGAAGGTAAAGTTAAAAAAATGCTGAATCATGTTGCACAAATCTCTTTTAACGGAAAAATTGCCCGACAAAAAAACCAGGAAGTCATTATCGTCACTGAACGCTGTGTCTTCAAACTGGTTGAGCAAGGCGTAGAACTGATTGAGATAGCACCAGGCATTGATTTGAATACTCATATTTTATCTCAAATGGAATTTAAACCCATTATTAGCCCAACGTTGAAAACAATGAATAAGGGCTTATTCAATAAAGAAAATATCTTTGGTTTAAAAAGCCTTATTGCATAAATAATAGAGGAATATTTACATGACCAAAAAAATAGCAGTAATTGGCGCAGGACTAATGGGTAGTGGCATCGCCCAAACATGCGCCCAAGCCGGCTTCAGCGTTGTCAATATTGATATATATTCAGGAACGTTAGTCAAAGCAAAAACATCAATAGAAAAAGTTCTCGATAGAAAAATAGCTAAAGGAAAAATTACAGAAAAAGAAAAAAATGATATTTTTTCCAGACTAATTTATAGCTATGACTTTAATGACGTAAAAGGGGCTGAAATTATTATAGAAGCAGTTCCTGAAAAAATAGAGTTAAAAAGGGAAATATTTTCAAAAATTGATAAAATAGCGGATCAAGATACTATTATTGTTTCCAATACATCAGGTCTCAGCATTTCTGAAATCGCCAGCACAACACAAAGGCCAGACAAAGTAATGGGTATCCACTTCTTTTACCCTGCACCAGTCATGGCACTGGTTGAACTTATTCGTGGTATTGCCACTAGCGATGATACCTATGAAAAGCTCAAAGCATTCGCTGTTGCGATCGGAAAAGAATATGTTGATTGCCCTGAACTGCCAGGTTTTATAGTCAACCGTATTTTAGTTCCGCTAATGAATGAAGCTGCATTTTTAATTATGGAAGGTTGTAAACCGGAAGATGTCGATACCGCGATGAAACTGGGTGCAAATCATCCGATGGGGCCACTGGAACTCTGTGACTTTGTCGGAATTGATGTCATGTTGGCAACCATGACAGGTTTATATACCGGTTTCAAAGACAGTAAGTATCGCCCCTGCCCTATTCTGGAAAATATGGTGAAAGCGGGTCATCTGGGACGGAAGTCCGGCATAGGTTTTTACCATTACAACTAATGATCAGAGAGAAAAAGATATGTCTGAATTAAAAGAGGTCGTTATTGTGAGCGCAGTAAGAACTGCAATCGGTACGTTTGGCGGCAGTTTAAAAGATATACCAGCCATTGAACTGGGCGCTCTGGTTGTAAAAGAGGCGATTCAACGCGCGAGTATTAAACCAGAAAATGTTGATGAAGTCATTATTGGGCAAGTAGGCCAAATCGCCGAGAATGGTTTTGTCGCCAGAGCGATTAGCCTTTCCGCCGGCTTGCCCGATGAAACGACGGCTTATTCGGTTAATCGTCAATGCGGTTCAGGGCTACAGGCATTAGTGGATGCTGTTATGGAAATTCAAACCGGACAATCCGATATTGTCGTCGCGGGTGGTGCGGAAAACTTATCTCAATTACCTTACTATATTAAAGATGCTCGGTGGGGGACAAAAATAGGGCATAAGGTATTCGAAGATGGTGTCATTGATATTTTAACCTGGCCTTTAGGACCCTATCACAATGGTACAACCGCAGAGAATGTTGCGGAAGAATATAATGTAACGAGAGAACAACAGGACCGATATGCACTGGAAAGTCAACGACGTGCAGTAAAAGCTATTAATGATAAAAAATTTGTTGATGAAATAGTGCCGGTTGAATTAAAAGATAGAAAAGGCAATACCACTTTATTTGTTACGGATGAAGGTCCAAGACCTGACACATCTTATGAAAGATTACAGAAACTATCTCCTGCATTTAAGAAAGGGGGAACGGTAACGGCGGGAAATTCTTCAACATTAAATGATGCTGCCGCCGCACTCGTTCTTATGTCCAGAGAGAAAGCAGAAGAATTAGGCTGTAAGCCCTTATTGACAATAAAAGGCTACGCTATCGCCGGTAATCGTGGTGAAGTAATGGGATATGCACCCAAATTATCCAGTGAAAAGCTTGCCAGAAAGTTAAATCTAGATTTGAAATCCATCGATATGTTTGAAATTAACGAAGCATTCGCCTCGCAAGCCTTTGCCGTTCAACGAGATTTAGGGTTGGATCCCAGCAAAGTAAATATCTACGGTGGGGGGATCTCTATCGGGCATCCCATTGGCGCCACTGGCGCGGTCCTGGCCGTTAAAGTCGCCTATGAGCTACAGCGCTCAGACAAAAAAGATGCCATGATTAGCATGTGTATTGGTGGTGGGCAGGGTATTTCAATGTACTTCACTAAACCTTGAATAACATAGAGGGTGTCACTTTAATGAAAATTAAAGTGACACAGATAGTTCACCCAAAAACGGCAGGACATCCGGTAACCCACCGACCAGCTCATTTTCTTCCCAGACGAAACCGTCAGGCTGCCATCGTCCGTTTTGCAAACGCCGCTACCGCCGCGACAAACGCCTCAGGGTGTGAAATAAACGGCGCATGCGCCGCTTTGGGGATCACCAATGATGAGGTATTCGGCCACCGTTCATCCAGCAGACCAGCCACTTTGCGCGGCACCAGCCCATCCAGAGCGCCATACAACCGCAGAAACGGCAGTGTCAGCGAGGCCAGAGGTTGACGCAAGTCGACCTGACGCAGAATATCCAACCCGCCATTCAGCACCTCGACAGACGGCATCGGTTGTTCCAGCACCACGCTTTTTAGTAATCGGGCATCCTGTCGGGCGCTGTCCGTTCCCAACGTTTGCAAAGCCAGAAAACGTTCGACCGTACGTTGAAAATCATCGCTGAGCTGCTGCTGAAACCCATGCAGCACCTCCGATTTGATCCCCGGCCAGTCGCTCTGTGTGCTAAAACAAGGGGAAGACGCCACCGTCACCAGACCCGTCACCCGCTGCGGCGCGCTTAATGCCGCCTGACTGGCAACCAGCCCGCCGAGTGACCATCCAAGCCAGATGGCTCGTTCCGGCGCCTGCGCCAGCACAACGTCCGCCATCGCTTCCAGCGACAAAGGCCCAAATCCCCGACTTCTTCCATAGCCGGGCAGGTCTACCAGATGCAGACGAAAATGCGGCGCCAGTTGCGCTGAAATGCAATGCCACACCTGGGCATTCAGCCCCCAGCCGTGCAGCAACACAAGTTCCGTTTTTCCTGCACCTTCGGTCTGCCAATACAGCGATGTCATCAGTTATCTTCCTGCTTTCGGGAACCTATACCCCGTAGATTTCGAGGGCAGCCAACGCGCCCGCACCTTGAAAGATGACGGGTACACATCTTAACATTTCAGGGAAAGCGTTATGTTAACCATCGCCGCCCACTGTTGGCTATGCCAATTACCGCTTTATCATAGCCGACATGGCATCTGCTCATTTTGCCAGCGTCACTTACCTCCTCCGCCCCTGTGCTGCCCTCGCTGCGGTTTACCTACGGGCGATCCGACACGGCAATGTGGCCGCTGTCTGCAACATCCGCCGCCATGGCAATCGATAACCTTTGTCAGCGACTATATTCCGCCATTCAATGCGCTACTGAAGCTGTTTAAATTTCACGGGAAAACGGAGCTGGCCGCCGTACTTGCCCGACAGATTTTATTAGTCTGGTTGAATGCCTATCGGGAACATGCGTTGCGGGAAACCGGACCTCAATGCCGGCCCGACATTCTGTTTACCGTTCCATTGCACAAACAACGCCAGTGGTTACGTGGGTTCAACCAGACTGAACTGTTAGCGCGTCCGCTGGCGCGTTGGCTTGGCTGTGAATATGCACCGCAGGCGATTCGTCGCTTGCGTCAAACTCGCATTCAACAAACACTCAGCGCCGGCGCCCGGCGTAAGAATCTACGGGGCGCGTTTGTCTGTCCGGTATCACTGGTCGGCAAGCAGGTTGCATTACTGGACGATGTGGTCACCACGGGCAGCACCGCCGCGGAAATCAGCCGTTTGCTGCTGGCTCGTGGCGCAAGTCGCGTTCAGGTATGGTGTTTGTGCCGAACCTTGTAGTTCGGGGGAGGATGGGCGTATTATAACTGACAAGCGTAGTCAACCATTGAGTTTAACATTATGATCCGTATTACTGATGCTGCTCAGGAACACTTTCTGAAACTGCTGGCAAAACAGGAAGAAGGCACGCAAATTCGTGTTTTCGTCATTAATCCCGGCACACCGAATGCGGAATGTGGCGTGTCCTATTGCCCGCCGGATGCGGTAG
Organism: Brenneria roseae subsp. americana; assembly: GCF_003115815.1. NCBI lineage: Bacteria > Pseudomonadati > Pseudomonadota > Gammaproteobacteria > Enterobacterales > Pectobacteriaceae > Brenneria > Brenneria roseae. The sequence goes on from NZ_QDKJ01000009.1 coordinate 88,838, forward strand.
AAGCCAGCGATACCGAACTGAAATTTGAAAAAATTTCCGCGTATGTAGATGAACTCAGCGCGCCCTATCTGGAAGACGCAGAAATCGACTTTGTTACCGATCAGCTGGGTTCTCAGCTGACGCTGAAAGCACCGAACGCCAAGATGCGTAAAGTGGACGACGATGCTCCGCTGATAGAACGCGTGGAGTATTTACTGCAATCGCAGATTAACCCGCAGTTGGCCGGTCACGGCGGCAAAGTGACGTTGATGGAAATCACCGACGACGGTCTGGCGATCCTGCAATTCGGCGGCGGCTGTAACGGCTGTTCAATGGTCGATTACACGCTGAAAGAAGGGATTGAGAAAGAGTTGCTGCAAAAATTCCCTGAGCTGAGAGGCGTGCGCGACCTCACCGAGCACCAGCGCGGCGAGCACTCCTACTACTGATTTTCTGCCGCTATTGACGGTCCGGGCGATTCGCGCCCGGACCTCGCGTTTCACTTCTTCGGTTATTCCTACTGCTGTTCGACCAGTCATCGCCTGAAATCCTGTTAGCGAATAAAACAGCATGTGGACCTTTTACCCGAACCAACATAAGCCTTGAACGCTGCAACAACTTACTTAACCGGCGCACCACGCCGTAAATCGATATCGCGTATCAGCCGTTCCAGATAGCGATCGGTAAAGATGGATTCCAACGTGCGGGTCAGCTTACGCCGCCAGTTGGGATACTCTTGACTGGTGCCAGGCACATTCACCGGCGTCGCCATATCCAGCCAGTCTTCCAGTTGAAAACCCACCAGTGCGCTGGCGCTGTCGGCAATGTAACGCTGAACTCCCCGGTTAAGCGGGGCGCCCATGGTTGTCAGCGCCGAATTTCGCCCTACCCTCTGCGGCAGCAGGCCGTGCTGGTGCAATGCATTTAACAACCCCTGCTTGGCGTTTTCACGCAGTTGGATTTGCTGTTGCAATAACGCCGGATTCGGGTACAGCCCCAGATCCTTGCCCAGCGATAAATCCACCGCCTGCCAGTAACCGCGCAGCGTGGGAAGATCGTGCGTGGTGATGGTCGCCATTGACTGGCGAAGGTAGTCGGCAGGAGGACGGAAGACGTTTTTGTCATCCTTTTCAAAAAACAGCACCTTGTAGGAGTACACCCCGCAGTCCTGCAACTTGCTAACAATTTCCTTCGGCACCGTCCCCAAATCCTCGCCGATCACCAGACAGCGATGCCGCTGGCTCTCCAGCGCCAGCACAGCCAACAGGTCATCGACCGGGTAATGGACATAGGCCCCGTTTACAGCAGATTCCGCTTTGGGTATCCACCACAGCCGCAGCAGCGCCATGACATGATCGATACGCAATGCGCCGCAATTCGCCATATTGCTGCGTAACACATCAATGAAAGGCTGATAGCCACGGACCTGCATCATATTGGGGTTCATCGGCGCCAGCTGCCAGTTTTGCCCCTGCGGCCCCAGCGGATCGGGCGTCGCGCCGATGGAGGCTTCCAGACAGTAAAGCTGACGCTCGTCCCAGGTTTCCGCGCCGCCCTGCGCCACGCCTACGGCCAAATCACGATACAGGCCAATAGGCAGACCGAGCTGTTTACTGTGTGCGAAACATTCTGCCAGCTGTTCGTGAGCCAGCCATTGCAGCCAGCAATAAAACATAATCTCATCGGCCTGCTCACGACGAAATGACTTCACCGCTTCGCCATGCACATCATGATAACGGGCGGGCCACTGGAGCCAATCGCCATAGTTTTCGCCCTGATGTTTCAGATGAGCCTGTAATGCATCAAAGGTGGCCTGCAACTGCAAGCTTTGTCCGCCGTTAAACACGAACTGGCGGAACGCGATGGTTCGCGGATCCAGTGAACTCCGGTTATTAAAATAACGAAAGGCCAGCCGCAGCGCCGTGAGTTTCAACGACATCACCGGCTCATAGTTGACCCAGCGCTCCGCACGCAGCGCCGTTACCGCATGCTGGGTGTCGTCAAGCTGCCACCACTGTTGTGCTTCAGCGCTCTGCTGGAAATCGTCCACCCGGTTAACATCAATATAAATCACGTTCAGCCAGTGGCGGGAAGAGGGGCTATATGGGCTTGCGGCGTCAGGATTGGCCGGATACAGGGAGTGCAGCGGATTGAGGCCGACAAACACCCCTCCCCGGCGGGCAATCTGCTCAACTAACTGGCGCAAATCACCAAAGTCACCAACGCCCCAGTTGTTTTGTGAGCGCAGGGTATAAAGCTGGACGGTAACGCCCCACCAGCGTTTACCCTGCATGATGGCATCCGGTTCATAGCAGCGCGGCGGCGCGACGATAATGCGGCACGACCAGCGCCGATCCGCCTGAGTCAAGGTCAGATGGTGATATCCAAGCGGCAGAGATGCCGGGAGCGCCAGCGTCGTTCCCCCCGTCATCCGTCCCTGAACTTGTCCACCGTTCTCATACATCAGCGTCCAGCCAAATTCGCCGCTACCGGTCAGCGCAATGACGGCGTCTCGTCCCTGAAGAAAAACTTTCACCGGGGGCAAAGGCGCATCGTCATGTCCAGCCACATCCATCATCGCCAGAAGCTTATCTTTGATCGATGCCTCGACAAGACGTTCATTGCCGTAAGCATCGGTATATGTTTCTGCAATACCCGTCTGCTGGATTGCCGGTTTATCCACCTTGAATACCCTCTTACTTTTCCTTAACGACACGCTTGCCAAATGCGCTTCTGGTAGTCGCGAATTGCCCGATCAGAGCTGAACATCCCCATTCTGGCGGTATTAAGCACGCAACGACGCGTCCATTCATCCGACTCCCGGTATCGTGCATCCACATCCTGCTGTACCTGACAGTACGGGGCGAAATCAGCCATTAACATATAGGGATCGCCCGCTTTCAACAGGCTATTCAATAACGGTGCAAACGCTTGCTTATCTCCCTGACTAAAGTCGCCACTGGCCAGTTCAGCCAATATCTCACGCAATAACGGCGTTTTTTCAATGTAGTCCGACGGATCGTACCCCTGAGCCTGCAAGGCTTTTACCTGCTCCACCGTATGACCGAAGATGAACATATTCTCAGCGCCAACCTGCTGAGCCATTTCAACGTTGGCGCCATCCAGCGTTCCCACCGTCAGTGCGCCATTCAGCGCCAGTTTCATGTTGCCGGTACCGGACGCTTCTTTACCTGCCGTCGAAATTTGCTCAGACACGTCGGTGGCGGGGATCATCCGTTCAGCCAGCGACACGCGGTAGTCGGGAAGAAACACCACTTTAAGGCGATCGTGACAGCGGCGGTCCCGATTGATTTTCTCCGCCACCTGGTTAATGGCATAGATAATATTCTTTGCCAGCACATAGCCCGGTGCGGCTTTTGCGCCAAACAGAAAGACGCGCGGAACTATATCCAGATGCGGGTTATCGCGCAATTGACGATACAACGAAAGAATATGCAGTAAGTTCAGGTGCTGACGCTTATATTCATGCAACCGCTTAATCTGCAAGTCAAATAGCGCATTTGGATCGAGTATGACGCCATAATGCTGCTTAAGATGATCCGCCAGCCGCACTTTGTTGTCATATTTGATCTGCCGGTAACGTTCACGGAATCCGGCATCCTCGGCGTAGGGTTCCAGCCCCTGTAGGACAGGCAAATCGTTGACCCATTCCGTCTGCAACGTCTCATCAATCAGCGCCGACAGGGCGGGGTTACACTGTTTCAGCCAGCGTCGGGGGGTTATGCCGTTGGTGACGTTATGGAATTTTGCAGGCCACAGGTGGTGATATTCCGGGAACAGGTCTTTTACCACCAGTTCAGAATGCAGCGCCGCCACGCCATTGACCGCAAAGCAGCTCACCACGCACAGGTTGGCCATCCGGATTTGCCGCTGGTGGCGAATCGCAACTTTCGCCCAAATCCGCCTGTCGCCCGGCCACACGTTTTCAACCTGCGTTTTGAACCACGCATCAATTTGCCGGATGAGGGAGAGGTGGCGAGGCAGAAGCCGGCCGAACAGGCGCTCATCCCAACGCTCCAGCGCTTCCGGCATCAACGTATGGTTGGTATAGGCAAATGTGCGTCCGGTTATCGACCAGGCCTCGTCCCAGCTCAGCTTGTGCTCATCCAGCAGCAGACGCATCAGCTCAGGGATCGCCAACGTCGGATGGGTGTCGTTAAGCTGAATAACTTCGTAATCGGGCAGTTCGTGCAGACTTCTTCCCGCATCCAGATGCCTGCGCAGGATATCGGCCACGGAACAGGCGCATTGAAAATATTGCTGCATCAGGCGCAGACGTTTACCTGCCGCATGGTTATCATTCGGATACAGCACTTTGGTCAGACTGGCGGCGGCGATACCGGCCTGCTCGGCTTTAAGGTAGCGTCCTTCGTTGAACAACGTCAGGTCAAACGGGTGACAATGGGTCGCCTGCCAAAGACGCAACGGCTGCGCAATGCCATTGCGATAGCCAATCACCGGCAAATCGCAGGCTTCCCCCCGAAAGATAAAATCAGGCAGCCATGATTTACTACCGTCATCATGCTCTTGCAGTTTTCCGCCAAAGCCGACATCCACGGCCAGCCCGGCCCGTTGGAAAAACCATGGATAGCTATCGCGATGCCAGTCATCGGGCGTTTCCTGCTGGTGCCCCTGCGAAAAATGCTGACGGAACAGCCCATACTGATAATTCAGACCATAGCCGGTGGCGGGCTGTCCGACAGTCGCCATGGAATCCAGAAAGCAGGAAGCCAGTCGCCCCAGACCGCCGTTGCCCAGACCGGGATCGCTTTCCTGCTCCAGCACATCACTCAGGCTAATCCCCTGTTCGGCCAGTACCGCCGCGGCATCGTCGTACCAGCCCAGATTCAGCAGGTTATTGCCTGTCAGACGACCGGGGAGAAACTCCATCGACAGGTAATTAACATGGCGCAACGGTGGCGACTCGGATGATGCGGCGTGAGAGGCGGGGAGAACGGGCTGGGCGGCCAGTTGCTCAGCCAGCGCCACGCTGACGGTACGCCAGCGTTGTTCCGGGGTCAGCAGCGTGAGGGAGGCGACCCCGAAATATTGCCGCTGGCGCAGTAAGGAGGCGGCGAATTGGGATGCATTGAATGAAAAAGATTGCGCAGATGAAAACAATGACATGGTGCCTCTCCCCTTCTGATCCATCACGGAAAAGGCACCTCTGGATCAGCACAACTCCAACTGCACCTTATGTTGTTCGATAATTTTTTGCACGCTGGGCGGTGGTAGTTGATCGGTAAAAAGATAGTCGATCAAATCCATGTTGCCCAGATTTACCATGGCATTCCTGCCAAACTTGGAATGGTCCGTCACCAGCATGACACACCGCGAGTTTTCAATAATAGCGCGCTTTGTACGCACTTCATGGTAGTCAAACTCCAGCAATGAGCCATCCATGTCAATGCCGCTGATGCCCAAGATACCGAAATCCAGACGAAACTGAGAGATAAAATCCAGCGTCGCTTCGCCCATAATGCCGCCATCACGGGTACGCACTTCCCCGCCCGCCAGAATCAGACGAAAATCCTCTTTGCCCGTCAGCAGCGTCGCCACATTCAGGTTATTAGTCACGACGCGTAAACCCTTATGCTGCATCAGCGCATAGGCCACCGCTTCCGGCGTGGTGCCGATATCAATGAACAGCGTGGCGCCGTCCGGGATCTGGCTTGCGACCCGGCGGGCAATCCGCGCTTTTTCATCAGACCACATCATTTTACGGTCATGATAGGCGGTATTCACCGAACTTGAAGGCAACGCGGCCCCGCCGTGGTGGCGGTGAATTTTATTCTGCTCGGCCAGATCGTTCAGATCGCGGCGAATCGTTTGCGGGCTGACCGCAAAATGATCGACCAGTTCTTCCGTACTGACATAACCTTGACGACGGACCAATTCAATAATGGCGTCATGTCGTTGTGTTTGCTTCACGTTCATCCCCTAACATGTCCGGATTTACCGGGGGTTCGTTTTATTATAAGTATCCCAAAAGGCCATCAATAACCCGATTACCAACCCTGCGACATGAGCCGCGTTGGCTATCGACATACCTAAAATATCGAAATATCCGGCTATCAGCCACAGTAACGCAAACGCCATCAGGCTGCGCGGCATAGACAAATAGCCGCCGGGTTCTCTTTCTCCCCGCAACCAGACATAGCCCATCAGGGCATACACCACACCGGACAATCCGCCAAAGTAGATGCCGCTGAACCACGACTGCGCCCAACCGCTGACCAGCGAGGCCGCCAGGGTAATCACCAGTAACTTACGGGTGCCCAGCACCTTTTCGACCGGCCCCCCCAGATACCACCACCACATCAGATTGAACAAAATATGCAAGACGGAAAAATGCAACAAGACATGACTGAACCAACGCCACAGTTGCCACCCCTGCCCGGCGTCCGGGTATGCGAGCAGCGTCATCACTCGCTCGTAGCCCGAAATCTGCATCAGCGTAAAAACCACAACCGACATAATCATGATCGATAGCGTCAGCGGTCCCGCCTGTTGTTTGAGGGTTTGCAGATAAGAAAAACGCCGGTATTGAATGCCGGAACCGGTTGAGCCCGCCTGCCAGCTTGCCGCCTGATAGCGGGGATTAAGCGGGTCATGCAGGAAAACATCCAACGCCTGCTGCACCTGCGTCAGTTGAGTTTCATCTGCCAGCCACAGCTCGGCTTCTTGTCCCGTGGTACGCATTTCCAGACTGACGCTCTGCGTATGCATGTAATCCACAAAGGCCTGAGCCAGACGTGGGTTGGATAGCGCGATAACTCGAATTGCCATAGTTGATTTATCACAGTGTCGTGGACGGATTGCGCGTAAAAATATCACATATCCGCAAGGATGAGTGCGCGAGAATATGTTTTCACCACCATGGGGGTCATGCCGTTCATCCAAAACCCCGTTCAACATAACAACGCTAAATCATTTCACTCCCTTTTTGGTAACCAAATTACTTATTTTTGTTTACTTCCGTTTCGGCTTGTTTCCTATGACATCAGTCACTTTTTAATCAACGGGACTACTTTACTCTCTTGCCATAAACAGGGAGGAGTTATGTTTCTCGAAGAAAGGCGAAATCGGATCCTTACCTACCTGGACAGACACGGGCGGGCAAGCGTGGAATTTCTGGCTAAGGAATTTGCCGTGTCCAGAGAAACCATCCGCGGTGATTTGAATGCGCTGGCGCGCATGAACCTGATTCAACGCTGCCACGGTGGCGCAATCGTTACACGTCGCAGCTTACAGTCCGAACTCATCACGACAAGCGGTGAGAACTTTGAGGTTCTGCTTAAGCGGCTGGGAAAGCAACCCCGGCCGCCAGGCGTAACAAACAAAGGAAACAGGATGAACGGCAAGGTTTGTATTCTGGGATCGTTTAACGTCGATATTGTCGCCAAGGTGGCGCGTTTCCCTAAAGGAGGCGAATCGCTGATGGCGCAGGGCAGCACGCTGGGGCCGGGCGGAAAAGGCGCGAATCAGGCGATGGCAGCCAGCCGGGCAGGATCGCGCGTCCATTTTGTCTCCAAAGTAGGCAAGGATCAGTTCAGCCAGTTTGCCTATGACCACCTCGCGTCTTCAGAGATTCTTTCGTTTACGCTTTATCAGTCCGAAACGGAGCCGACAGGTAACGCCATCATCTATGTTTCGCAACAGAATGGCGAAAACATGATTGCCATTCATCCCGGCGCCAACCAAACGATTAATGAAGATGAAGTCGCCGCCATCACGCCGGAACTCGCCCACGCCGATGTACTGCTGCTCCAGTTGGAAAACAATTTTTCCGCCACGTTGAACGCAATGAAACTGGCTAACACATTAGGTAAAAAAGTCATTCTCAACCCCGCGCCCTATTCCAGCGACATTCTGCCTTATCTGGAATATCTCGATGTCATCACGCCAAATGAAACTGAAGCTTCGCTGCTGTCCGGAATCGATGTCCACGATCTGGACAGCGCGAAAATGGCGGCGCAGAAAATTGCCGATCTGGGCGCCAGGTGCGTGATTATTACCATGGGCGCGCGGGGAGCGTTGCTGCTTGAGGGCAAACAGTTCCAGCATATTCCGGCTTTTCCAGCTCTCAGTATTGATACTACCGGCGCGGGCGATGCGTTTAACGGCGCGTTAGCGGCCGCCATCGCCAACGGACAAAATCTGGTTCAGGCCGCGACCTACGCTTCCGCCTTCGCCTCTCTGGCCGTTGAACGTGAGGGCGCCGCGAATATGCCGGAGCACCGACAGGTCAAGGTCAGGATGTCACAACATTGACCGCTAACCAATAGAATTTACTCATAATTTCATTCCGTCAGGAGTAAACAATGAAAAATATCGACGGCATTGTCCCAGTCATGCTGACCCCGTTTACCGAAAATAACGACATTGATTATCCCGGTCTGGAAAAGCTTATCGACTGGTATCTCGCAAAAGGCGTCGATGCGCTGTTTGCCGTCTGCCAGTCAAGCGAGATGCTGTTCCTCAGCCTGCCGGAGCGCGTGGATCTGGCGCGTTTCGTAGTGGATAAAGTCGCAGGCCGCATCCCGGTGATTGCTTCCGGGCATATCAGCGACGGTCTGGACGATCAGATCCGCGAACTTACGGCAATGGCCGAAACCGGCATCGACGCGCTGGTGCTGGTGACCAATCATCTGGACCCGGAAAACCAGGGCAGCGACACATTTTACGCCACGCTGAACAGCCTGCTGGCCGCGTTGCCAGCGTCAATGCCTTTAGGTCTGTATGAGTGCCCGGCGCCCTATCGCCGTTTGCTGAGCGATGATGAACTGTGCTACTGCGCCAATACCGGCCGCTTTGTGGTGCTGAAAGATGTGAGTTGCGATCTGCCAACGGTAACACGCCGGGTCAAACTGGTTGCCGACACGCCGCTGAATATCATCAATGCCAACGCGGCGATTGCTTTTGATGCCATGAAAGCCGGCTCCAAAGGCTTCAGCGGCGTCTTCACCAATTTCCACCCTGAATTATATAGCTGGCTTTACCATCACCATAAAAGCCACTCCAAACTGGCTCAGGAACTGGCAACCTTTCTTTCGCTTGCAGCAGTGACAGAAACCCTGGGCTATCCCAAAAATGCAAAAATTTATCACCAACATCAGGGAACCTTCGGCAGCGCTTACTGCCGGGTCAATAAAGATGACGTGCTGGAGAAATATTGGGGATTGGCTGTGATCCTCGAGCAAATCCGTAGCGGCACAGAACATTACCAAAACAAAATAAATCTTATGAACTAATCCCCCCTTTCCCTCATACCTCTACGAGAAGGACACACCGATTATGAAACTCATTCGGTTAACGGCGTTAAGTACCCTCTTGCTCTCCTGCTCCGCCCTCGCGGCGTGGCCGGAAAAACCAATCACGATTATCGTCCCCTGGGGCGCAGGCGGGAATACCGACACGGTGGCGCGTCTGGTTGCCCAGGGTCTGCAAAAAGAATTTGGCGTGAACGTCAATGTGGTCAACCGCACCGGCGGTAGCGGCGTGGTCGGCCATGATGCGATTAACCGCGCCAAACCGGATGGCTACACATTGGGTATTGTGACGGTGGAAATCGCCATGATGCACCACCAGAAAATGACGAATCTCAGCTATCAGGATTACACCCCCATCAGCAGACTGGCGGTGATCTACGGCGGACTACAGGTTGCCAAGGATTCGCCTTATCAGGATGCCAACCAGTTAATCGATGCCATTAAGCAGCAGCCGGGTAAATTACGCGCGTCGGGCAGCGGTCTGAAATCCGTTTGGCACCTCAATACGTTGGGAATGCTGAAAAGCGCCAATCTGCCGGAAAATGCCGTCCGATATATTCCCTCACAGGGCGCCAGCGCCGCGCTGCAAGAGCTGGTTTCCGGAGGGGTTGATTTTGTGACCTCTTCACCCGGCGAAGCCAAGAGCATGGTAGATGCCGGTATGGTGCGCCATCTGGCCATCATGTCCAATCAGGCTTCCGAGCTCTATGCCAATATCCCCATTTTCAATCAGGCAACGCCGTATAACTGGTCGCTGACAACGTGGAACGTGCTGTCTGCTCCGAAAGACCTGCCTCCAGAGATCACCGACAAACTGACCGACGCGATGAAAAAGGTTTATGACTCCGGCGAACTACAAAAATTTGCGAACAATCAGGGTTTTGAAGTCAGCGCGTTGTACGGTGACGACCTTTATCAATTCATGAAGGAAGAAGACGCTCAGTTTGGAAGCCTACTTTCCGACGACAAATAAAACAGGCAGGCGCCATGAAAATGGCGCCTGAAAAACATGCCGAAGTTATCTTTATTACTCCCGCTGCTTTTCCTGCTGTTCGGCGCAAGCGTTGCCGCTTATGCCTTTATTCAACTCGGCGATGTGGCCGATTTCGGCGCAGGATTTATGCCGGCCATCCTCGGCTGCCTGCTCGTATTGCTATCCATTCTGGATCTGACAACCGTTCGGTTAACAAAACGTCGGGAGCGTTTTTCAACGTCGCTTATGGCGGACCAGACGCCCGCCATAAAAAAAGAACATCGCCAGCCTTCAGACGCCAAAAGGCATGAAATCACGAGCGTATGTCTGGTGGCGCTCACTGTCGTTTTCTATATTTATTTCGTTGAATTATTAGGATTTATTCTAACAACCAGCATCATTATGGCCAGCCTGCTCGCGCTCTTTCTGTCCAAACACAAAGTTATTGCTGTCGTGGCCGCCGTGGGGCTTTCAAGCGGCATTTACTATTTGTTTTCCAACATATTATTAGTGCCACTTCCCTCCGGCAGTATTTTTTAAGGACGTGTGACGATGGATATCCTGATTAACGCCAGTGAATACATTACCCTGAACGCCATCATCGCCATCTTCGCCGCTGGCCTGTTCGGTTTATTTGTCGGCGCGATACCCGGTCTGACCGCCACCATGGCCGTCGCCCTGCTGGTTCCTTTCACCTTTTTCATGGATCCTATTCCCGCGCTGGCCATGATGATCTCGGTTGGCGCATCCACCATCTACGCCGGAGATATACCCGGTGTGCTGCTGCGTATTCCGGGGACGCCCGCCTCTGCGGCGTATGTGGATGACAGCTATGCGCTGAGCCAACAGGGAAAAACCAACCACGTACTTGGACTCGGCCTGAGCACCTCGGTGATCGGCGGCATCATTGGCGCCATTGTGCTGACGTTCGCATCGCCGTTATTGGCCTCCTTCGCCCTGAAGTTCAGCTCGTTTGAATACACCTGGCTGGCGTTGCTCGGGCTCAGTTGTTCAACGTTGATTTCAGGCCAATATGTGGTCAAAAGCCTGATGGCGCTCCTGCTGGGACTGGTTTTAGCCACCATCGGCTATGATGAGTTCACCGGACAACCGCGTTTCACTTTCGGCAACGTCGCACTGTTGGAAGGGATCAGTTTTATTCCGGCCATGATAGGCATGTTCGCTATCGCCAACGCGATTGAATATTACGCCAGCCGCCACCGTGACAGCGTGCAACAAGCCAGCGCCGCGCCGCCGCCAGCGGAAAAATCATCATTCAATATCCTATCGGGAATAGGTCCTTCACTGAAAAAGAACCGGGTGGGTATTGTTCGCAGTAGCGCCATCGGCACGTTGATTGGCGTACTCCCCGGCGCGGGCGCCGATATTGCGGCATGGATCTCTTATGCGGTGGCGAAAAAGTTTTCCCGCCAGCCGGAAAAGTATGGCAAGGGTTCGGAAGAGGCCGTTATTAATGCCTCATCAAGCAATAACGCCAGCCTGGCGGGAAGCTATATCCCCACGCTGGTATTCGGCATCCCCGGTGATTCCGTGGCCGCGATTGTGATCGGCGTACTCTATATGAAAGATATGCAACCGGGGCCTTCCCTGTTTATCTTCCACCCGGAAAAACTCTACGCCATTTTCATGCTGTTCTTTATCGCCAACCTCGCGCTGCTGCCGCTGGCCATGATCGTGGTGAACTTCCTGAAGCGCCTGATCTCCGTGAATAAAGATATTGTGTATCCGGTGGTGATCGTATTCAGCATCGTCGGAGCGTTCGCGATGAACAACTCCATGGCATCCGTGGTGGTCATGCTGGTGATGGGGATTGTGGGTTATTTCTTGCAGAAATATCACTACCCGATTGCGCCAGTCATCCTGGGTATGGTGCTCGGGCCGATGTTTGAGAAAAGTCTGCTGTCTTCCTTGCTGAAGTCAGATGGCAATCTGATTGCCTTTGTGGAGCGTCCGATCTCCGCTTTCCTTGCCGTGCTGTTTCTGATTGTTGTCATCATGCAGGCCAAAAGCATCATTCAGGTATTCAAAAACAGCCGTGGATAAGCAGAGAAATAAATACAGGAAACGGCCTGCCTGTTCAGGCCTGACCCTGTTCAGCATCCTGCGGGTAACGGTTTTGCCAGGCTTCAAAGCCGCCGTCAATGCTGAATACCGACTCAAAGCCCAGACTGATAAGATACTGCGCCGCATTGCGGCTGCTGATCCCGTGATAGCACATCACCATCACCGGCGTTGCAAAATCGGCTTCGCGAACAAAATCTGACAGCGTTTCGTTAGTCAAATGTGTGGCGCCGGGTACGTGAGCAACGGCAAAACTCTGCTGATCGCGGATATCGACGACAATGCCCCCCTGTTGCCAACGGGAATAGGCTTTTTCTATATCAATCGCTTCAAATTGTTCCATCAGGCGTTACAACCACGTTAATCACAAGGATCATTATTGTAACCTGACAGGCGGCAGAGTAAACCAGACAAGTTGCGGGGCAATACCGAAAACCCGCTCATCACACCAATATCACGTCCACGCCCTGTTCACGCAGCTGCTCGATAATCTGTGCGTTAGCCTGCTGACCGGTAATCACCACGTCAATCTGCTCCACCCGGCTGAACAGCATCCCGGCGCGTTCGCCAATCTTGCTGCTGTCCACCACCACCGCCAGCTTACCGACATAACGCAACATCTTCTGCTCCGCCATCGCGGTCAGCATGTCCGTTTTATACAGGCCTTCCGCCGTCAGCCCCTTACCGCTGGTGAACATCCAGTGCCCGGCATACAGGCTGGCGTCGCCTTCCTGCGGCGCCAACGTGATGGATTGGCTTTTATTATATTGCCCGCCCATGATGACGACGCTGTCGTGCTCTTGTTCAATCAGGTAATTCGCCAATGGCAGGTAGTTGGTTATCACCTGCACGTCTTTGCCGCAGATCTCCTGCCCCAGTAAAAATGCGGTCGAGCCACAATTAATCACCACGCTTTCGCCAGGGCGGCACAGCTGTGCCGCCGCTTTGGCGATACGCATTTTCTCATCCAGATTCTGCGCCTGATAAATGTTGAGCGGGGTCCAGGTTGGCCGGGGGACATTCACCGCTTCAGCGCCATTGCGAACTTTCCGCAACTTACCTGACTCATCAAGTTTGTTGATATCGCGTCTTGCTGTGGCTGGAGAGACGTCAAAGTTCTTGATCAGATCGGCAACCGTCAGTTGCCCTTGTCGTTGCAGAAAATCAATGATGGCATTATGGCGCTGAGATTCAGTCATGCTTGCCCCGCTAAATGGATACTGAATACCGATTATAATGAGCACCTCCGGTAATTTGAATCATAACTTATCAAAAGTACGCACGGGATATCATCAATACATGACGATGGGTGCAAAAACAGATAAGGTCCGCGCCCGTTCAGGCCGGAAGAACCAGGGCGAGCCGATCATGTCCGAATGACAGAATGGCGTCCCGCCCTGATGTTTTTACAGGAAGGATTTAAACGGCAAATCCGGCTCCATGGTAAAACAATCCTCAAACCCGCGCGGATAGTGGTACTCCAGCTTGTCTTTATCCTGCGGCCAGGTGAACTTGCCGCCGACCTGCCAGATAAACGGTTTAAAACCATATTGCAGCCGATCTTTCTTCATCTCCCACAGCACCCGGATTTCCTGCGGATCGGCCTGAAAATTCGACCAGATATCATGGTGGAAAGGGATCACCACCTTGGTGTTCAACGCTTCAGCCATGCGCAATATATCGGCGCTGGTCATCTTATCGGTAATACCGCGCGGGTTCTCGCCGTAGGAGCCCAACGCCACATCAATCTGGTGTTCATTGCCATGCTTGGCGTAATAGTTGGAATAATGCGAATCGCCGCTGTGATAGAGATTACCGCCCGGCGTTTTGAACAAATAGTTCACCGCGCGCTTATCCATGCCGTCCGGCAAGACGCCCGCGGCCTTTTCCTCAACGGGCAGCGTAATCAATGCGGTACGATCAAACGCGTCCAGCGCATGAATTTCAACATCCTTGATAGTGATAACGTCGCCGGGTTTCACCACAATGCAGCGTTCACGCGGTACACCCCAGCCGATCCATATATTCACGCAGCTTTCCGGACCAATAAAGGGCACATTGCCGTCACAGTTTTTCAACACGGCCGCGGCCACATTCACATCAATATGGTCATTATGGTCATGCGTTGCCAGCACGGCGTCAATCTGACGAATGGCAAAGGGATCAAGGACAAACGGCGTGGTACGCAGATTGGGCTGCAATTTCTTCACCCCCGCCATACGCTGCATTTGGTGGCCGGATTTCATCAGCGGATTGGCATGGCTCTGTTTACCGGTCCCGCACCAGAAATCCACGCAGATATTCGCCCCTTCCTCAGATTTTAACCAGATACCGGTACAGCCCAGCCACCACATGGCGAATGAACCCGGTGCGACCTGTTCCTGTTCTATTTCTTCATTCAGCCAGGTCCCCCACTCCGGGAAGGTACTCAGAATCCATGACTCTCGGGTAATGCTCTCGACTTTACTCATAGTGTGAACCTCGTCATCGACATGTTGGTGCGTTATCAAATTTTGAAATCAAAATAAAATCACTAAATGACAATATATGATTTTATTGTGAGAAAATATCACCGTTTTATCGCGATGACAATCGTGACATTATCACGAAATTTCCCATGGCTCAGACAGCAACCCGGTGTCCCGTCTCCTTAAAATTATTTCAATAAATAAATAACTATATGAATATAAACAATAAAAATAAAAAACCAATTGATAATACGAGAATATTGACAAGCAAAAAAAGATAATTGCGAAGCTTCTCACAAATAATCAAAAAATGTCTTTTGGTGATTATTAGTGATTGGTAGAGTGAATGCGCCCTACAAAAAATGCCTGACCGCGCCAGCCTTTTCGGAAACGGCGCGTAACAGGATGACCAAAAGCCGAACGGAGTGCTTATGGAAACCCTCTATAATATCTTTACGATTTTCTTTAATCAGGTCATGACCAATGCCCCGCTGCTGCTGGGGATTGTGACGTTTCTCGGTTATTTACTGCTGCGTAAAAGCGCCACCGTCATCATTAAAGGCACCATCAAAACGATCATTGGTTTTATGCTGTTGCAGGCAGGTTCCGGAATTCTGACCAGCACTTTCAAACCGGTCGTCGCTAAAATGTCTGAAGTTTATGGCATCAGCGGCGCCATCTCAGATACCTATGCTTCCATGATGGCGACCATCGAACGGATGGGCGACGCCTATAGCTGGGTCGGCTATGCGGTATTGCTGGCGCTGGCGCTGAACATTGTTTACGTCCTGCTGCGCCGGATCACCGGCATCCGCACCATTATGCTCACCGGCCATATCATGTTCCAACAGGCTGGGCTGCTCGCCGTGTTCTTCTATATTCTCGGCTATCCGATGTGGACCACCATCATCTGTAGCGCCGTGCTGGTTTCCCTGTACTGGGGCATTACCGCAAACATGATGTACAAACCGACGCAGGCGGTAACGGACGGCTGCGGTTTCTCCATCGGACACCAGCAGCAGTTCGCCTCCTGGATTGCCTATAAGCTCGCGCCCTATCTGGGAAAAAAAGAAGAGAGCGTGGAAAATCTGAAACTTCCGGGCTGGCTGAATATCTTCCATGACAACATTGTCTCCACCGCGATTGTCATGACGGTATTCTTCGGCGCGATCCTGCTTTCTTTCGGTCTGGACATCGTGCAGCAAATGGCAGGGAAAACCCACTGGAGCATTTATATCCTGCAAACCGGCTTTCAGTTTGCCGTCGCCATTTTCATCATCGTACAAGGCGTGCGGATGTTCGTTGCCGAACTTTCTGAAGCCTTTAACGGCATATCCCAACGATTGATCCCCGGTGCGGTATTGGCTATCGACTGTGCGGCAATCTACAGCTTTGCCCCCAATGCCGTGGTCTGGGGGTTCATGTGGGGCACCATCGGTCAGTTGATCGCCATCGGCATCCTGATCGGTATCGGCTCCCCCATCATGATCATTCCCGGCTTCATTCCAATGTTCTTCTCTAACGCCACCATCGGCGTATTCGCCAACCATTTCGGCGGCTGGCGCGCGGCGACGAAAATTTGTCTGGTCATGGGCATGATCGAAATCTTCGGCTGTGTCTGGGCGGTAAAATTGACCGGGCTGAGCGCCTGGATGGGCATGGCGGACTGGTCGATTCTGGCGCCGCCGTTAATGCAGGGGCTGACATTTGGTCTGTGGTTCATGAGCGTCGTCATCGTCATTGCGCTGATTTACATGGTCTTTGCCAGCCGGACATTGCGCGCGGAAGAAGATGCGGAAAAGAAACTCACTGAAACTCACGTGAACTGATTCTGGAGAAACCATCATGACGGTACGAATTCTGGCGGTATGCGGCTGCGGACAAGGCAGCTCCATGATCATGAAAATGAAAGTCGGCCAATTTCTGACCGAACAGGGAATCGATCATAGCCTGAATAGCTGTGCGGTCGGTGAATACAAGGCTGAGCTGAGCGGCGCGGACATCATCATTGCCTCTACTCACGTTGCCGATGAGATCACCGTCAGCGGCAATAAATATGTCGTCGGCGTACGCAATATGCTTTCCGCGGCTGACTTCGGCCCAAAACTGCTGGACGTCATCAAAGCGCATTTTCCGGCGGACTTAAAGCAATAGGGAGCGACGATGAAACTACGTGATTCATTGGCGGAAAATCGTTCCATCCGCTTGCAGGCCGAAGCCAGTACCTGGCAGGAAGCGGTAAAAATCGGGGTTGATCTGCTGGTCGCGGCCGATGTCGTCGAGCCGCGCTACTACCAGGCCATTCTGGACGGCGTAAAACAATTCGGCCCTTATTTCGTTATCGCGCCCGGACTCGCCATGCCTCATGGCCGCCCGGAAGAGGGCGTCAAAAAAACCGGCTTTGCCTTGGTCACCTTGAAAACGCCGCTGATCTTCAATCATGAAGACAACGACCCGGTGGACATACTGATCACCATGGCGGCCGTTGATGCCACCACCCATCAGGAAGTGGGCATCATGCAAATCGTCAATCTGTTTGAAGATGAAGCCAATTTTGACCGCCTGCGCGCCTGCCGCACCGAGCAGGATGTATTGAATCTGATTGACCAGACCGCCGCGGCGGCATGCTGATTGAGGAGTTTACTGATGTCTCATTTACCGATGTTACAAGTTGCGCTGGATAACCAGACGCTGGCTGATGCCTATCAGACCACCCGATTGATTGCCGAAGAAGTGGACATTATTGAAGTCGGCACCATCCTGTGCGTTGGCGAAGGGGTTCGCGCCGTGCGCGATCTGAAATCCCTTTATCCGCACAAGATTGTGCTGGCGGATGCAAAAATTGCCGACGCCGGAAAAATTCTGTCGCGCATGTGTTTTGAAGCCAATGCAGACTGGGTCACCGTCATTTGCTGTGCGGATATTAACACTGCCGCCGGCGCACTGGCGGTCGCACGCGAATTCAACGGCGATGTTCAAATTGAATTGACTGGCTTCTGGACATGGGAACAAGCACAGGCCTGGCGTGATATCGGCGTCCAGCAGGTGGTGTATCACCGTAGCCGGGATGCGCAAGCCGCGGGAATTGCCTGGAGCGAGGCCGACATTATCGCCATTAAACGTCTGGCGGATATGGGCTTCAAAGTGACCGTAACGGGTGGGTTGGCGCTGGCAGATTTGCCTTTATTCAAAGGTATTCCTATCCATGTGTTTATCGCCGGCCGCAGTATTCGCGATGCCGCGGACCCGGTAGCAGCAGCGCGTGAATTCAAACACAGTATCGCCCAGCTTTGGGGTTAAGGTGATCTCATGCTCACGAAAACCGTTCCGCTCGGTATTTATGAAAAAGCACTGCCGCCGGGTGAAAACTGGCTGGCGCGTCTGCAACTGGCGAAAACGCTGGGTTTTGACTTTGTTGAAATGTCAGTAGACGAAAGCGATGGCCGACTGGCGCGTCTTGACTGGAGCCGTGAGCAACGCCTGGAACTGGTGAACGCGATTGCCATCAGCGGCGTCCGGGTTCCGTCGATGTGTCTGAGCGCCCATCGGCGTTTCCCACTGGGTTCGGAAGATGACGACACCCGCAATCAGGGGCTGGAAATCATGTTCAAGGCGATCCGTCTTGCACAGGATGTCGGCATTCGCGTCATTCAGCTCGCCGGTTACGATGTTTACTACCAGAAAGCGAACGACCTCACCCGGGAACGTTTTCGCCACGGTCTGCAACTGGCCGTGGAAATGGCCAGCCGAGCGCAGGTCACGCTAGCGATGGAAATCATGGACTACCCGTTAATGAACTCCATCAGTAAAGCATTGGGCTATGCCAACTACCTCAATAATCCGTGGTTCCAGCTTTACCCGGATATCGGCAATCTTTCCGCCTGGGATAACGACGTACAAATGGAGTTGAGAGCGGGGAAAGGCCATATCGTGGCGGTGCATGTTAAAGATACCCGCCCCGGCGTCTTTAAAAATGTGCCGTTCGGCACCGGCGTGGTTGATTTCGCACGCTGTTTTACCACGCTCAAGGAAAGCGGCTACTGCGGCCCCTATC
Source organism: Brenneria roseae subsp. americana (assembly GCF_003115815.1). Classification (NCBI taxonomy): domain Bacteria; kingdom Pseudomonadati; phylum Pseudomonadota; class Gammaproteobacteria; order Enterobacterales; family Pectobacteriaceae; genus Brenneria; species Brenneria roseae. The sequence continues at coordinate 107,687 of NZ_QDKJ01000009.1, forward strand.
TGATCGAAATGTGGAGTGAAACGTCACCCGACCCGGTCAAAGAAGTCACCGCCGCACGCGACTGGGTTAAACAGCAGATGGCCCAGGCCGGTTTGCTGGTGGAGGAAGTCACATGATACAACAGCTAAAACAGCAGGTTTTTGATGCGAATATGGCGCTGCCGCGCCACGGTCTGGTGACTTATACCTGGGGCAACGTCAGCGCCATCGACCGGCAGCGCCAGGTCATCGTCATCAAGCCCAGCGGCGTCGCCTACGAGGTTATGCGCCCGGACGATATGGTGGTGGTTGATATGCGGGGAGCGGTGGTGGAAGGCGACTACCGCCCCTCTTCCGATACCGCCACCCATCTGGAACTGTATCGCCGCTATCCGCAAATAGGCGGGATCGTTCATACTCATTCCACCCATGCGACCGCCTGGGCGCAGGCCGGGCTGGCGATCCCCGCGCTGGGTACGACCCATGCCGATTATTTTTATGGTGATATCCCCTGTACCCGACCGCTAACGCCACAGGAAGTGGAAGCAGACTATGAGCAAAATACCGGCGTAGTGATTGCCCAAACGCTCGGCGACGGCAATCCGTTACATACACCGGGGATCATCGTTTATCAGCATGGGCCTTTCTGCTGGGGCAAGGATGCCGACGAAGCGGTCCACAATACGGTGGTAATGGAGGAAGTGGCGAAAATGGCCTGGATAGCCTGTTCGATTAATCCGCACCTGCATCCGATTGACGATTATCTGATGAATAAGCACTTCAGCCGCAAACACGGTCCCAATGCTTATTACGGGCAACGGTGAAATCATGCCGGCCGTTGAATTCGGCGGACGGCAATCCTGGGATCTCAGGGAAAAAGATTGATGAGTTTGACGGTGAACGATGATTTACCATTCACCTGATCCCACGATAGCGTTTATTCGGCGGTAATGGTAAGCGCCTTCAGGCTATCACTCATCGGCCATTGTAAATTGATATCCTTGCCGGGTATCGGCTGAGTAAACCAGCGTGAATAGATACTGTTCATTTCGGCACTGCGATAAATATTGCGCAGCGCCGTATTAACGGCCTCTCTGAAATCGTCATCATTGAGGCGCACCATAAAACCATAGGGCATCTGTTCACTCACCGGCTCGGAAGAGATCGTATAATCCTGCGGATTGGGGGATGCGGCAATCATGGTATAGAGCAGAATATCATCCATAGCAAAAGCGGACACTTTTTCCTGACCGACCAAATCGAACGCCTTCTGGAGCGTATCAACCGCGACAATGGACAAATTCAGCATTTTTTCCCGGTTAACCTGGGTGATCTGGCTGACGTTCACCGTACCCAATGCGACGCTAACGCTCCTTCCACGCAGATCGGTCAGCGTGCGCAGGTTATTTTTAGCCAGAGCGACATAATAAGTGGTAACGAAAAAGTGGCTGTGGGTAAACGCAACGCTACGGCGACGTTCGGCATTATTGGTACTCGCCACGCATTCAATATCAATGGCCCCGCTATTAAGTAACTGCACACGGTTGCTCGGCGTGCGAAACACATATTCTATATTAAGCCGCTTCAGCCCAAGCTGCGCCTGTAGCGCTTGCGCTACCCGCTCACACAGATCGATGGAATAACCTATGATGCGTCCGTCAGGGCCGACATAGGAAAAAGGCGGTGTAATACCGTAACCGATGCGCAGAGTTTCCGTTTGCCGAATTCGTTCCAGCGTTGAAATAGACAGTTCGGCACGCGCCAGGCTGCTTTCCGCGATAGCTAACAGCAGTAGCAGAGAAAGAAAAGTACGGTATAAGCGTTTACCACGTTCACGCATACATCATTCTCCTTTAGTCTAAATACTCTTTCGGATCGGCAAAAAGTGACTTAAGGTGCGGAGGCATAGGAAAATTCAGGTTTATTCCGTCTGGCGGGACGGGAGCAAGGAACCATTTGGCATAAATGTCATCAATTTCGCCATCGGTGAAAATAGTGCGCAGTTCCGCGTTCACCACGCGTTTGAAGGCCAGATCGCCCGGCCGAATCAGAATACCATAGGGCTCAGACCGGCTTAATGCATCTTCTGAAATCACAAAATCCGCCGGGCTGGGGGAAGAAGCGATCAGCCCGGCCAGCAGAATATCATCCATCACAAAAGCCGAGGCTTTGCCGTTCGCAACCTGCGCGAACGCTTCCTCATTGGTTTTTTTCAACATAATGGAAATATTGAGTCTCAGACGGTGATTCAAGGCAATCAGTTGCCCGACGTTAATCGTTCCGGTCGCTGCCGACACGCTGCGCCCGGCCAAATCGCCGATATGGTTAATCCCTGAGTTTGTCTTCGCCACAAAACGCGTGGCCGTTACGAAATGAGGAAAAGTAAACTCGGCCATCTTGCGCCGTTCGGCGCTGTTGGTCGTCGCTGCGCATTCAAGATCGATCCCCCCGTTTCTGATGAGAAGAAAACGCGTGGCGGTCGTCACCGGAACAAACACGATATGAATCTCATTCAGCTTCAGATACGTTTTGATCCCCTCAACAATTCGCAAACAGAGATCGACCGAGTAACCCGTCGCGTTGCCGTTCACCACATAAGAAAAAGGGAGCTCATCGGTACGGTGCCCGAGCTTTATCGTTTTGGTTGCCGCAATGTTTGTCAGAGTGCTCTCACTGCCTGGCGGACTCACCGCCCCAGCCAACTGCCAGGGAAGCAGACAAACGATCGCAATCATCGCGCCCAGCCTGACAAAAGTGCGCCAATTGCGATACCAAATCACGACAACACAGAAAAACCTCGTTCTTTGTCTCTGCATATCATCCCTGCCTTCACTAACCAATGATTCAGATCTGAATGGGTCGAAAGTGGTTCCGCGCCACGCTGGTGATTGGCTCGGTATTCCCCAAAAGCGCCCCTTGCATATATTGGCACCCGGCGCTGATTAACCATTGCCGCTGCTGGTCGGTTTCCACCCCTTCCGCCGCAGCTTCCATCCCTAAGCACTGCACCAGCCCGATAATCGTACTGACGATAATCTGGTTCGCTTCACGCTCTGCCAGACCTGCTATCAACCCTCGTCCCAGCTTCACTCTGGTGAAAGGAAAATCAGTCAGGCAATCAAGCGAGGCGTAGCCCGTTCCCAGATCATCCAGCGCGATGCCGATCCCCAGCCCGCGGATCGCCTGTAGCACCGGCAGAGCAACCTCACGATCCAGCATGACGGATTCCGTCACCTCAATTTCCAGACAGGAAGGCGGCAGGCCGCTTTCTGCCAATGCGCAGGCCAGGATCTCCACCAGTCCGGAGCGGTTAAGCTGAACAACCGATATGTTCACCGATACAAACCGACCATCCATATGCGACGCGGCGTCGGCGCAGGCCCGTCGGATAATCCATTCACCCAGCTTGACGATCAGCCCGGATTTTTCCGCCAGCTCAATAAACGCATCGGGCAACAATAACCCATGTTCGGGATGACGCCACCGAATCAATGCTTCATAGCCGACGATTGTTCGATCGGCGCGACACAATGGCTGGTAATAAAGCTCAAACTCATCGCGTTCAATCCCACCCTCGATATCCCAGTCATGGCGATTATGACGCGAATTCGACATAGTCATGCCAAATTCAAAAAAATGGTAATTACCTCGCCCGGTATTTTTAGAGGTATACAGCGCGAGATCGGCGCACTCCATCAGGACACGGGCCGTATCGCCATACAAAGGGGCGCAGGCAATACCGATACTTATGCCGACATGCATTTCGTTGCCGTCGTAATAAAAAGGCGAAACAATCTCTCTGATAATCTGTTCGGCCAGCAGGTGTCCCTCCAGCACCTGTCTACGCCGCACCATTTGGATCACGGCAAATTCATCTCCTCCCAGTCTGGCGATAAAATCATCGCTTCCAAGCAGCACGGTGATGCGTGAGCTAACGTTGATCAACAGTTCATCGCCAGCGGCATGGCCGAACGTATCATTGACGGCCTTAAAACGATCGAGATCGAGCAGCAGCAGGTTAAAATGCACGCCCTTCGACATCAGTTTCGCAATAGCCGTATCAAGCGCCAGACTGAAAAAGGTGCGGTTTGGCAAACCGGTCAGGGAATCATGGTGCGCCATATATTCCATTTTCTGCGCCGTTTCTTTCACCTGTTGCAGATATTCCCGTTCAACCACGGCCTGCCTCAGCTTCTCGATCGCCGCCGCCAGACGGCCGATTTCATCATTTCTCTCCAGAAAGGGCGTGATATTGCCCGTGTCATCTTGCGCAATGCGGGTCACCGCCTGGATAAGCACAGGTACTGAATAAAAAAACTGTTTCACGGGGAGCATGATGATAAAACCCGTGACGATCAATATCGCCAGCAGGGCAAATAGAGAATGGCGCAATAGCGTATTGTGGATTTTATAGAGATCCGGTTTCCCGCCGATGCTGCTCACAATCGCGCCAAGGATGTTGCCGGAGGGCGTAAATACCGGAAGAATGCTGGCAAAATACACCTGCTGTTCAATGCGGATAAAACCGGAGAATGCGTTTCCCAGCGCCTCGGGCGTTATGGCTTTCCCCGCTTCGGATTCGAGCATACTGCCGCCGGCAACGCCGTCCGCATTCGTTATGCTGATAAATCCTTCTTGTTCCGTATAGCGGAAAAGCCAGACATCATTACGCGTTTGGGTCGCCGCCATCGCCAACACATCGGCAGGATTGAACCCCGTCTCAAGGATGTATTCATCATCGCCTAAAAAACGATCGGTTACGATTCTGACAACCTGACCCGACTCGTTCACATTCACAGTAATCGACGTATAAATACTGCGAATAATATAACTGGTAATATGGGCGTTCATTTCCGCCTGGCGTCGCCATTGTTCCTGCGAGCTTCTGTCTACGATCATCCAGCCCGCTGCGGCGCCGATGACATAAGAAAAAACAATGCCGACAACAATAAATAATGTGACTTTTCCCAGAATTGAGCCATACCCAAACCGCAGGCCCCGCGCTGATGACTCGCCATCATTCGGTATGTCTCTATTTACTGCCTTATTTAATTGGATTCGTGGCATGATCAGTCAAAACTCTTATATTGGTTATATCCGCCCCGGAAAATAAAAATAATTAAATATTTTCAACCAATTACAGATTTTTCATTATAGGCAATAGTTATCCACGAGTTATATTAAATAACGGGTTTTGGCCGATAGGAATCATTATCAAAGATCGTTAAAAAACGGCTAACGCGCCTGATCACAATAAACTCAGCATATTATAAATATATAGACGCCTGCATTTGTTATACCATTAAAAATTAAGTTAACAATGGTTTATTCAAAAATAGTTTATCCTTATATACCCAATAAATTTCAAGCGTCAGGACAAAACGTTGTCATTTTGAACAACGCAACGCGTTGGCTCTTTACGGGCGAAACCCAAAAACAGGTCGAGTAACACGGCCAGCGTACCTGCAAGCTTGCAAGACGACGGGTATGACACGCTCCCTTCTTTTATCGATAGCCAACGTCAAATTGTTATCTTCATCACGCATAAATGTTTTTATTTGGTTAACTATTGGCTGCATTGTTTGTTTTCGATTACTATAATGTTCGAAATCGAACATTTTGTTTATTTTGACGGTGGAGGAAGAAACGTGGAAACCAAAGATCTGATCGTGATCGGCGGCGGTATTAACGGTGCAGGCATCGCCGCAGATGCGGCCGGGCGCGGATTATCTGTCCTGCTGCTGGAAGCGCAGGATCTGGCCTGCGCCACTTCCTCCGCCAGTTCCAAATTGATTCATGGCGGCTTGCGCTATCTTGAGCACTATGAATTCCGGCTGGTCAGCGAGGCGCTTTCCGAACGTGAAACGCTGCTCAAAATGGCTCCCCATATCATCTTCCCGATGCGCTTTCGTCTCCCGCACCAGCCGCATCTGCGTCCGGCCTGGATGATTCGCATCGGTCTGTTTATGTATGACAATATTGGTAAGCGCGTCAGTCTGCCCGCCAGTAAAGGATTGAAATTCGGTGCTGAATCCGTGCTGAAGCCGGAACTGACTCGTGGATTCGAATATTCGGACTGCTGGGTTGACGATGCGCGACTGGTGGTACTGAACGCGCAGGAAGTGGCAAAACGCGGCGGCGAAGTTCGCACGCGTACCAACGTTGTCAGCGCACGCCGCGAACAGGGCCTGTGGATCGTGGAAGCCGTTGACTCACTCACGGGCGAGACGTTCACCTGGCGCGCCAAAGGTCTGGTTAACGCCACTGGTCCATGGGTGAAGCAGTTCTTTGATGACGGTTTGCGGTTAAAATCACCGTACGGCATTCGCCTCATCAAAGGCAGCCACATCGTGGTGCCAAGAGTACACACCCAGCCTCAGGCTTATATTCTGCAAAACAAAGATCACCGTATCGTATTTGTGATCCCGTGGCAGGATGAGTTCTCGATCATCGGCACCACCGATGTGGAATATCATGGCGATCCGCATAATGTGAAGATCGACGATAACGAAGTCAGCTATCTGCTGGACGTGTATAACGATCACTTCAAGAAGCAACTTACTCGTGAAGATATCGTCTGGACCTATTCCGGTGTCCGCCCGCTGTGTGATGATGAATCGGATTCGCCGCAGGCCATCACCCGTGATTACACGCTGTCGGTGGAAGATGACAACGGTCAGGCGCCATTACTCTCCGTATTTGGCGGCAAGCTGACGACCTACCGCAAGCTGGCGGAGCATGCGCTGGATAAGCTGCAAAAATACTATCCTCAGGCTGGTAAAGCCTGGACCAAGAATGCGGTATTGCCAGGCGGGGATATCGCCGGTACACGTGAAGATTACGCCGCCGCGCTGCGTCGCCGCTTTAACGTGCCGGAAGCGCTGGCGCGCCGTTACAGCCGCACATACGGCTCAAACAGCGAACTGATTCTTGCGAATACCAACGGGATCAGCGAATTGGGCGAGAATTTTGGTCATGACCTGTATGAAGCGGAATTGCGTTATCTGGTGGAAAAAGAGTGGGCCATTACGCTGGATGATGTCATTTGGCGTCGGACCAAACTGGGTATGCTGCTGAGTGAAACGCAGAAACAGCGCATCAGCGAGTGGCTGGATACCTACCGCCACCAGGTGGCTAAAGTCAGCTAACCCTGCTGACACAACATTAAGCAATTTGCCATTCATAATCCCTTCCCGTCCTCCCTCTTGTCAGGGGGAGGAACAGCTAACCCATGAAAGATGCTGGACTTGCTTTCTCTTCGCCGGTGGAGGGAAAGCAAAAATTGACCGCGCCATGCAGTCCATTATTCTTTATCTTGAAAGATTCTTCATGAATTAGGGTTTATATCATTTTTTATCGGCTATCTTATATTCGGTTATGCCGGTATAAATCAAAAAAACGAATATCGCCGGCTTGATATTTCCTCATTTTAAAAAAACAATCTCGCCAAAATAAGAATCACCATTAACGGTTCTTGATTTTATTTCACCATATTCATTGAGTTACCTTTATTTATACTTTAGAGACCCTCATTAATATTGAGTAATAAAGGTCTCAAATAATAATAAGAATCAATAACCTTAAAAATATTCAAAATAAATACTTTCTATGACGTTAATCACAGAATAAAAAACATTATAACCACATCATTAATATGGCTAATCAGAAACACTACTATGCTCTATAGTAAAAACACGCGCTATTGCGAATGCGTTTCATTATTCGCGTAGTAAGCGGATCATTATATGCGCCGCCAGATATCAAGTCTTGCGGAAAAAATGACAACGGCATGATAAGCGTAATGAAGGTAAACACCACTACCGTTATTTATTTTATTATATAACGATATTTGACGCTGTCAGTCAATTATTTTTTTATATTCTAAATAATTCGAGTTGCAGGAAGGCGGCCAACGCACATGCAACTTGAAGTATGACGAGTATCGCGCTTGTCGTTACCAATTCTGCTATGGGTGTACTTCCATACTCATTTTGCGGAGGATGAGAATTAAATGCCTAATCAGGTTGAACGTCCTTTACTGAATCTGGGGTTAACAAGGCTGGAATTCCTGCGTATTTCTGGCAAGGGTTTGGCAGGGATCACCATTGCGCCGGGATTATTGTCCTTGTTGGGCTGTAAGCAGGAAGAGATCAATAGCGGCACCGTAGGGCTCACCACCACCCCCAAGGGCGTACTGGTGACGAAAAGAGCCCGCTGTACGGGCTGTCACCGCTGCGAAACGGCCTGTACGACCTATAACGACGGCAGCGTCGGCTCCTTCTTTTCACGGGTAAAAATCCACCGTCATTTTTATTACGGTGATAAGGGTATCGGCACCGGCGGCGGGCTGTATGGCGATCTTAATTTTACTACCGACACCTGCCGGCAATGTAAAGATCCCGAATGTATGAAAGTCTGCCCAATAAAAGTTATTACCTACAACGAGGAGCGTGGCTGTATTACGGTTGACGCCAACCGTTGTATTGGTTGCGCTGCCTGTACCACCGCCTGCCCGTGGATGATGGCAACGGTAAATCCACAGATCAAAAAATCCGGCAAGTGTAATTTATGTGGCGAATGCGCTACCGCTTGTCCTACAGGTGCATTAAGTATCATCGACTGGAAGGATATTACGGTCTGAGTAACCGGTTTTATTCCTGCCTATTTCTCATGATGACGCTTCACACTCAGGAAAATAAATTATGATCAACGGTTGGACTGGTAATATATTGCGCATCAACTTAAGCTCCGGCGCTATCACCAAAGAAGACTCCAGTAAATATAAAGCGTTTATTGGCGGAATGGGATTTGGTTATAAAATCATGTATGACGAGGTGGCACCGGGAACCAAACCTTTTGATGAGGCAAATAAAGTGATATTCGCCGTCGGACCATTAACCGGCTCCGGCGCGCCCTGTAGCTCACGCGTTAATATCACCACATTATCTACATTTACCCGCGGTAATTTAGTCGTCGATGCGCATATGGGCGGATTTTTCGCAGCCTATATGAAATATGCCGGCTACGACGCCATTATTATTGAAGGGAAATCGGCCAAGCCGGTCTGGATTAATATTCAGGATGACAACGTCAGTATTGAAAATGCCGCTTTTCTATGGGGAAAAGGCACGCGCGCGACAACGGAAGAAATTTGCCGAACCACCAATGTGGAAGCCTGCGTCGCCGCTATCGGCCCGGCCGGCGAAAATCTGGTGCCGCTATCCGGCATCCTGAACAGCCGTAATCATAGCGGTGGCGCGGGTTCCGGCGCCGTACTCGGCTCCAAAAACCTGAAAGCCATCTCGGTCATCGGCACCCGTGGCGTCAACGTATCGAATCGGGAAGAACTGAAAAATCTGAATGATTACATGATGACGCAGCTCATCGGGGCGAATAACAACCATGTAGTCCCCAGCACGCCACAGGCGTGGGCGGAATACTCCAACCCCAGATCACGCTGGACCGCGCGCAAAGGATTGTTCTGGAAAGCGGCCGAAGGCGGCCCGATTGAAACCGGTGAAATTCCGCCGGGCAATCAGAATACCGTCGGCTTCCGCACCATGAAATCCGTCTTTGACCTTGGTCCCGCCGCTGAAAAATACACGGTGAAAATGGGCGGGTGCCATTCTTGCCCCATTCGTTGTTCGGCGCAGTTGAAAGTTCCGCAGGCCAGCGAATACGGCGTTCCGACCACCGGCGGCAACACCTGTGTCGCCCAAACCGCGCATAGCTCGCTGTTCCCACACGGCCCCAAAGATTTTGAGGAAAAAGGGGACGGCAAGGTCATCGCCAATTTTGTTGCATTAAACGTATTTGACGATATGGGGCTGTGGTGTAACTACGCTCAGTTACAGCGCGATTTTGTTTACTGTTATTCACACGATGTGTTCAAACGCGTACTCCCCGCGGATGAATACGCCTCAATTCGTTGGGATCTGCTGGAAGCCGGCGATCCCGCGTTTATTAAAGATCTCTACCTGCGTCTGGCGCATCGTCAAGGTGAAATCAGCCATCTGGCGGATGGTTCCTATCTGCTGGCGCAAAGATGGAATCTGGGCGAAGAATTCTGGGCAAGCACCCAAAATAAACTGTGGTCGCCGATGGGGTTCCCGGTGCATCACGCCAATGAAGCCTCCGCGCAGGTGGGGGCTATCGTCAACTGCATGTTCAACCGTGATGCCATGACGCACACCCACATCAATTACATCGGCAGTGGGTTACCGTTAAAACTGCAAAAAGAGGTCGCCGCCGACCTGTTCGGCTCACCGGATGCTTATGACGAAACCAAGAACTACACGCCGATAAATCCGTACAAAATCAAATACGCCAAATGGTCAATTCTCAAAAGTTGTCTGCATGACGCGGTGACATTGTGCAACTGGGTGTGGCCGATGACCGTCTCCCCCCTGAAGAGCCGTAACTACCGCGGCGACCTGACATTGGAAGCCAAGTTCTTCACTGCGGTGACCGGGGAAGATACCACGGAAGAAAGTCTGGATCTGGCGGCGGAACGAATCTTCACGCTGCACCGCGCCTACACCGTGAAGCTGATGAACACCAAAGATATGCGTCATGAACATGACCAAATCTGTTCATGGGTATTCGATAAAGACCCTGACATCAAGGTGTTTACCGAAGGTACGGACAAGATGGATCGCGTAGACATGCAAAAGTCGCTGACGATGTTCTATAGCGCCATGGGGTGGGATCCGGAATTAGGCTGTCCGACCCGGGAGACACTGGTCAAGCTCGGGCTGGAAGACGTGGCTGACGATCTGGCGGCGCTGGATCTTCTCCCCGTCTAACCGTATTGCAGGATATTGATTATGACAACGACATCATCACTCACGTCTGCGGCGTCCGTGTCAGAAACACCCCCGGACGACCAGCCCGACCTAAGCAAAAGACGGCTGCTGTTGCCGCTATCCGCACAGGCGGGAGCCGCGGACGGTGGCGTTACCGCAGACGATACGCCTGAACCCAAAGCGCCGTTTTTGGTCGTCGCAGACTATATCCGCCAGTGCTCGGCGGCAGGTGAACTGGTGAGTACCCGGAGCTTTCAGGCTCCGCCTTATTCACTGGAGCCTGAAACCATCGGACAGCTGTTTACCCAAATCGCCGCCAGCGACGAATGCGCAGACATCCTCTCCATCGGCAATGGAGAGGAACGGTATCACTACTCAGATCAAAGCATGAGTCACAACTATGCGCGGATTTTGCTGTTCACTCACGAGCAGGATACCTGCAAGACCATTGCAGATACCGTGCGGTTCGAGTGTCAGACCTATCCGCGCCCTTACAAAGTGCAGATGCTGACGCTGCCGCCGTATTCATTCGATCAGGAGAAGATTGATTGCGCGCTCCGTTTTCTCGGGCAGTCCGATAGCTTTAAGGATATTCGCACCGTCATGGCGTCCAACGGCGAACCCTATCTGTTCAGTGAACGCTTTATGAGTTACGGCAAGGCAAAGGGGCTATGTGAATGGATCGAGGTTGAACAGTATGAAAACCCGTAATCCTTCTCCCGCCCGCGCGCGACAAACCAGCAATCCATACCGTGCGGCGGTGAGTCAACCCATTGGAGAGCAGATGAAAAAGCAAGCTTTGACACCTCGGATGCAATCTACTTTGAACCGTACATTTTCTAACCGCGCATTTTCTGGGAGGCAAGGAAGATGACATGCTCACGCCGTCAGTTTGTCCTCGGCATGGGATCGGTGATTTTCTTCAGCGCACCACTCTTCTCCGCCCTCGGCGGGACAGATAAAAACAGGCTGGTGCGCTACGCCATGATCCACGACGAAGTGCTGTGCAACGGTTGCAGTATCTGCACCGTTGCCTGCCATAAAGTCAATAAGGTCCCCACTGGCGCGGCCCGAATGAGTATCGCGCATATCGCGATGACCCCACCGGAGCAGGGAAATATTTATCACTTTTTCCGCCATTCCTGCCAGCAATGCGAGGAGGCGCCGTGCATTGACGTTTGCCCGACCGGCGCATCTTACCTGGATGAAAGCAATGGTATTGTTCGGGTGGATAAAGTGAAATGTATCGGCTGTAGCTACTGCATTTCCGCCTGCCCGTATCAGGTGCGTTACCTTAATCCCACCACCCGCGTGGCCGACAAATGCGATTTTTGTCTGGAATCACGGCTGCAAAAAGGCTTCCCGCCAATCTGCGTCAGCGCCTGTCCGCAGGACGCGCTCATCTTTGGACCTGAAGACAGCGAACCGGTACAAACCTGGCTGAAAACGCATGAGTACTACCAATACCGACTGCCTGATGTCGGTAAGCCACATATTTATCGTCGCCCCGGTCCACATGACGTCGAAAAGGTGAATGTATGAATATCATGCCCAACGCGGAGCTGTTTCAGGCTCAGCTGTACCAATATGTTTATATCTATACGCCTGATTTCTGGCCGGTGTGGCTGATTCTGGCCGGTATCCTGTTTGCCGGAATGCTGGGCGTATTAACGCTGCATGGGCTGCTGCGCTACAAATTCGCGCCAGCGTCTCACGCGGCACAGGAAGAAAAAGTGTATCTCTACTCGCGGGCCATCCGCTTATGGCACTGGAGCAACGCACTGTTGTTTATTCTGTTGCTCGCCAGTGGCTTGTTAAACCACTTCGCCATCGGTTCGGTAAAAGACCGGGTGACATTGGTGGCAATGCACGAGCTGTGCGGATATCTGTTGTTGATCAGTTGGCTGGCGTTTGTACTGATTAACGCCCTCGGCGGCAATGGGCATCATTATCTCATCGATCGTAAAAGCTGGGGACAACGCGCCTTTCTGCAAGTCCGCTTTTATCTGTATGGCATTATCAAAGGAGAGGATCACCCCTTTCCGGCGACGCCGCGAGCCAAGTTTAACCCGTTACAGCAGGTCGCCTATCTTGGCGTGATGTATGCGCTGTTACCCGCGCTGCTGGCGACAGGGCTGTTCCTGAGTAATCCGCAGTGGATCCCGGCTGATTTTGTGCAGCTCAAAGCCTGGCTGCTACCGCTGCATCTGGTTTTGGCGGTCGCCAGTCTGTTCTTTATTGGCGGGCATATTTATCTGTGTACGACCGGGAGAACGCCAACCCAGACGTTCCGCTGCATGATTGATGGTTATCATCGCCACTAAGGCGCAGCACTCCCGGACAAGAACAAGACGTTACGCGGGCATGGCAAACAATGAAGAAAATGACCAGGCAGCAATTACATTCATTACAGGTCAGCCCGCAGATTTACCGCTGGTTCCTACGCCGTTTTCCGCAAGGCGGACACTATCAGGATATTCATCATGCTCTGATGTGTGATGGCCACATCGAGTGGCTGGAAACGCTGGTGGAATACAGCTATGCGCGCGGTTTTGATACTCCTCAGTTTATTGCACAGGAAATACGCGCCGCTCAGGCGATGGTGACACAGTTAACGGCGGGCGGTGACGGTATCGTTCAGATCAAACCTCGCCGCCGCATCGCAAAATCAGCGCCAGTGATCCCCTATACAATACAATTGGCCGCCAGTGATTCTGCGTTGGATATCGGCTGCACTGGGTTGCAAAGTCAGGTCGCCCTGTCAGGCGCGTGCAATTTCATTGGTAATTCGGGTGACAGCACCAGCATCGCCAGCGTTGGCTATGCCTGCCAACTCGTCAGCTCCGGTTTTGCGGTCAGGATCAGCAACACCGGCCAGCATAGCCGGATTGGCAGTCTGGGAGGACGGGCCCGCATCAGCAACAGCGGAAACTCGGCGAAAATCAGCAGCGCCGGTTGTGGAACCCACATTACCAATAGCGGCATGCGCAGCTATATCAGCAGTGCCGGTGACTCAACACGCATCGCCAACGCCGGTGATATGTGCAGGATCGGAGTATCAGGCCATGACAATCGCCTCATCAATGGCGGCGACGATGTTTCAGTCAACATCACAGGAGAAAACGTCGTACTCCTCTCCTCGGGTAAGGTGAAAACGCTGATACTGGGGCAAGGGGGATGCGCGGCATTAACCTACCACGACGGCACGCGTACCCGGTTCCTGGTGGTTTACGAAGGGGAAAACGGCATCATGGCGGGCGTAAAATACCGGATTAATAACGCGTTTGAACTGGAGGTATGCGAATAGCCGCAGCGCCTGCCGGCCGCTATCATCGCCTCTGCGCACTCGTCCCCCAGCCCTCCCTTACACAGGGAGGTCGGGAGGCGCTAAAAATGACGGCGCTTACAGCCGTATCGGCTTGATATTCCAGATTTCACTGGCGTATTCGCTGATGGTGCGATCGGAAGAAAAATAGCCCATATTGGCGATGTTATGCGCCGTACAGCGCGCCCATTCGTCCTCATTACGGTATAAATCATCCACCCTATCCTGCGTATCGACATAGCTGCGATAGTCGGCCAGCAGTTGGTAGTAATCACCGAAGTTCACCAGCGAATCAAACAAATCGCTGTAGCGTTTGGGCTCATTGGGACTGAATAAGCCCGTCGCAATCTGCGTTAATACCCGATGTAGCTCCTCATCCTTTTCATAGTACTGCCGCGGGTTATAGCCGTTTTTGCGCAGCGCCTCCACCTCATCGGCTGTATTGCCGAAAATGAACATATTCTCATCCCCGACATGTTCCAGCATTTCAACGTTGGCCCCATCCAGCGTACCAATGGTCAATGCGCCGTTTAACGCAAACTTCATGTTGCTGGTGCCTGATGCCTCGGTCCCCGCCAGCGAGATCTGCTCAGAGAGATCGGCGGCAGGAATAATGATCTGCGCCAGACTTACGCCATAGTTCGGGATAAAGACGACTTTCAAACGATCGTGCAGCGCGGGATCGTTATTGATCACCTTCGCAACATCATTGATCAGGTTGATAATGTGTTTCGCCATGTAATAGGCGGACGCCGCTTTGCCGGCAAAAATCATCACGCGAGGCACACGATCAACCTCCGGATCATCCTTGATGCGGTTATATAGCGTAATAATGTGCAGCACATTGAGTAGCTGCCGCTTGTATTCGTGAATACGTTTGATTTGTACATCGAACAACGCTTCCGGGTTGACGACAATATTCAGGTTTTCCGCGATGTAGGCCGCCAGCCGCTCTTTGTTCTCCAGCTTGACCTTACGGATTTTCTGCACAAACGCGGGGTAGTCAATATGCTGTTGAAGATCGCTCAGTTGGCTCAAATCGGTACGCCAGGTGTGTCCGATGGTGTCGTCCAACAGTTTTGACAGCGGACGGTTTGCCAGCGCCAGCCAACGGCGCGGCGTCACGCCATTAGTCTTGTTGCAGAAGCGATTGGGAAAGAGTTTGGCGAAGTCGGCGAACAGCGATTGCACCATTAAATCCGAGTGCAGCTCCGACACCCCGTTCACCTTATGGCTGGCAACCACCGCCAGCCAGGCCATGCGTACCTTGCGTCCATTGTTTTCATCAATGATGGAAACTCTGGACAGCAGGTTATTATCACTTGGGTATTGCTTCTGTACGTATTCCAGGAAGTTCTCATTAATCTCGAAAATCAATTGCAGATGGCGCGGCAGAATCTTGCCCAGCATGTCTACCGGCCAGGTTTCCAGCGCTTCCTGCATCAGCGTATGGTTGGTATAGGAGAAAACCTTGGTCACCACCGTCCACGCATCCTGCCATTTGAATTTATGTTCATCAATCAACAACCGCATCAGTTCCGGAATGGCGAGTACCGGATGCGTATCGTTCAGATGGATGGCAAATTTTTCCGCCAGATTATTGTAGGTTTTGTGCATCAGCCAGTGACGATTGAGAATATCCTGCACCGTGGCGGAAACCAGAAAATATTCCTGCCGCAGACGCAGCTCACGCCCGGAATAGGTTGAATCATCGGGATACAATACGCGCGACACGTTTTCCGAGTGGTTTTTATCTTCCACCGCCGCAAAGTAGTCACCCTGATTAAATTTACCCAGATTGATTTCATTACTGGCCTGCGCGCCCCATAGGCGTAGCGTATTCGTCGCATCCGTATCAAAACCGGGAATGATCTGATCGTAAGCGCAGGCGATAACTTCTTCGGTTTCCAGCCAGCGGATTTTTGTCCCTTCCTGCTGGAGACGTCCGCCGAACCGCACTTTATAACGTGTACTATGGCGCGGAAACTCCCACGCGTTGCCGTATTCCAACCAGTAATCCGGTGATTCGGCCTGTCTTCCGTCTACGATGTTTTGCTTGAACATGCCATATTCATAGCGAATACCGTAACCACGCCCCGGCAACGCCATGGTTGCCAGCGAATCCAGAAAGCAGGCGGCCAATCGCCCCAGACCGCCGTTTCCCAAACCGGGGTCCGTCTCTTCCTGTAGCAAATCGTCCAGTTCTAATCCCATGTCATCCAGCGCGGCTTTCAGATCGTCATACAGCCCCATCGCCAGCAGCGCATTGGATAGCGTGCGTCCCAGCAAAAACTCCATAGAAAGGTAGTAAACCTGACGAACATCCTGCGAAAGCTGCGCCCGATTGGAACGCAGCCAGCGTTCTACCATGCGGTCACGCACCGCCAGCAGCGTGGCGTTCAGCCAATCATGCTGGGTGGCGATAGAAGGATCCTTACCCACGGAAAACATGAGTTTGTAGGCGATAGAATGTTTCAGCGCTGCCACACTGAGCGTTGGTGAAGTATAGATAAACGGAGAGTTCATAATATTCATTCCCAAGTGAGTGTTACCACAAGCGTTGATATAGCGTTCGGTAAGCCTGTGCGGCCACCGTCCAACTAAAGTCCATTGCCATCGCCTGACGCTGGACATAGCGCCACAGCGTTGGACGTGACCACAACACAAACACACGACGAATCGCTCTGGAAAGCGATCCCACATTACAATCGTTAAATACAAACCCGCTCGCCAGGCCATCCGCCAGATTTTCCAGCGAACAGTCCGATACCGTATCGGCCAGCCCGCCCGTCCGACGAACCAGCGGCAACGTGCCGTATTTCAGCCCGTAAAGCTGCGTCAGGCCGCAGGGCTCAAACCGGCTCGGCACCATGATGACGTCTGCGCCACCGATAATGCGGTGTGAAAACGCCTCATGGTAGCCAATTTGTACGCCAACCTGCCCGTGGTACTTTGCGGCGGCGGCCAGAAACCCTTCCTGCAAATCCGCATCTCCCGCCCCCAGCACCACCAGTTGCCCGCCCTGATCCAACAAATCCGGTACTGCACTTAATGCAATATCCAGGCCTTTTTGGCTGGTCAGCCGACTGACAATGGCAAACACCGGCACCTTGTCATTAACCTTCAGTCCCATCGCCGTTTGCAGATGCCGCTTGTTTTCCGCCTTGTTTGCCAGCACATCACGATTGTAGTGGCTGGTCAATAAATGATCGTGCGCGGGATTCCAGATAGCATCGTCCACCCCGTTGAGAATGCCGGACAAACGCCCTTCTTCTTCACGGGTTTGCAATAAACCTTCCATGCCATAACCATAGGCCGGCAGAGTAATTTCATGGGCATAAGTCGGGCTGACCGTAGTGATATGATCGGCATAAAACAGCCCGGCTTTAAGGTAGGAAATCTGCCCATAGAATTCCAGGCCGTAAACCTGGAAGAACTCCGGCGGTAGCTGAAGCTCCGGCATATGGCGAGCGTCGAACAGCCCCTGGTAGGCCAGATTATGCACGGTGAATACCGACCTGGCCGGACGGTTACGGGCCGCCAGATAGGCGCAGGTCAGCCCCGCGTGCCAGTCATGGGCATGCACAATATCCGGCCGCCAGTAATGATCCAGTCCGCAGGCCATCTCACAACCGATCCAGCCCAGCAGAGCAAAACGCAAATAGTTGTCCGCATAGGCATACAACGCCGGATCGTGGTAGGGGCTACCCGCACGGGCATACAAACTCGGTGCATCAATCAGGTAAATGCCGACCCCGTTAAAATGGCCGAACAACAGCGTGACACGCCCGGCGAACGTATCCAATTCGCGCACAATCTGGGTATTCGTAATCCCTTTTTTCAGATCAGGAAAAGCCGGCAACAACACCCGGGCATCCATTCCCGCGGAAATCTGTGCCGCTGGCAGCGCACCGGCGACATCAGCAAGCCCGCCGGTTTTCAATAATGGAAATAATTCTGAACAAACGTGTAATACCCGCATCATTACTCCTGTTTGCCACGATGGCTGTTACAGTTTTTCCAGCATCGTCCGCGTCACCAGCACAATTCCTTCTTCCGAACGATAAAAACGACGGCTGTCTTCTTCCGCATTCTCGCCAATAATCGTGCCCTCCGGGAGCTGGCAGGCACGGTCGATGATACAACGACGCAGACGACAGGACCGCCCGACGATGACATCCGGTAGCAACACCGCTGAATCTATACTGCAAAACGAATTTACCCGGACGCGGGGAAACAGCACCGAATGCGTCACCACCGAACCGGAAACTATGCAGCCGCCTGAAACCAGCGAGTTCATCGTCATTCCGTGGCTGCCAGAATGGTCCTGCACAAATTTTGCCGGCGGTAATGACTCGATCGCCGAGCGAATCGGCCAGTTACGGTCATACATATCCAGTTCCGGCGTCACGGAAGCCAAATCAAGATTTGCCTGCCAATACGCTGCCAGCGTACCGACATCCCGCCAGTAGGGACGATCATTCTCACCCGACGTCACGCAGGAAAGGGTAAAAGGATGTGCCCAGGCTGAACGCTGCGCGACGATTTTCGGGATCAGATCCTGACCAAAATCATGGTTGGACTCCGTCACGCTAAGATCGTCTTCCAGTAAGCGATAAAGATAGTCCGCATTAAAAACATAGATCCCCATGCTCGCCAGCGCCATATCCGGATTATCCGGCATCGATATCGGTTTCTCCGGTTTTTCCGCAAAATCGAGGATACGGAGCTGATTATCGACGCTCATGACGCCAAAGGCGCTGGCCTCTTGCAACGGCACGGGAAGACAGGCCACGGTGCATTCCGACCCTTTTTCGACGTGGTCGATCAGCATGCGCGAATAATCCATCTTGTAAATATGATCGCCGGCCAGTATCACCACGTATTCCGCCTGGTAACGGCGGATAATATCCAGGTTCTGACATACCGCATCGGCGGTGCCGCGATACCAGTGATCGGTGGAGTTACGCTGCTGCGCGGGCAGCAGGTCGATAAACTCATTCATTTCCACGTTCAGGAAAGACCAGCCGCGCTGAATGTGTTGCACCAGCGTATGCGACTGATACTGAGTAATCACCCCAATGCGCCGGATACCGGAATTGAGGCAGTTGGACAAGGCAAAATCAATAATGCGGAATTTACCGCCGAAATGTACGGCTGGCTTGGCGCGTTTTGCCGTCAGCTCTTTTAAACGTGTTCCCCGGCCTCCCGCCAGAATTAACGCCACAGACTTAAGCGGCAATTGTCTCGCCAGCATCAGAGGATCATTTTTGTCGTTACTCACCATGGCTAACTCCTTCTTATTTATCTTGTAAGGATACAGACCGCCTGTGCATTCCCTTGCCATACCCCATTGCTGATCCGGTACGCCTTCTCATCAAACGGTGGCGAAACTTTCCACTGTCCTGTCGGCAGGGTGAAACTCCCCTCGTGTACACTGGCGTTAATCACCAATAGCCAGCGTTCGGAAAGCAAAATTTGCAACTGGCGCTCCCCCTGTTCCCATTGTTGCGGGGTTAAGGGTTGCCCGTTGATATCCAGCCATTGAACGGCGTTATCACCCTCCTGCCACCATCCTTCCTGCTGCAACGCCGGTATTGCGCGGCGCAGATGAATTAACCCGGCGGTAAACCGGATCAGGTCCTGGTCGGCATTATCCCAATGCAACCAAGTCAGTTCGTTATCCTGACAATAGGCATTGTTGTTACCCTGCTGGCTATGCCCCCGTTCATCCCCCGCCAGCAGCATCGGGGTTCCTTGTGATAACAACAGCGTGGCCAGCAGTGCCCGCTGACTGGCATGGCGGCGCTGTTGTGTCTCTTCATCGGCATCCAGCCCTTCCGTTCCGTGGTTATTGCTGAAATTGCTGTCGGTGCCGTCGCGGTTACCTTCACCGTTCGCGTCATTATGTTTATGGTTAAAGCAGACCAGATCGCGCAGCGTAAAACCGTCGTGCGCGGTCAGTTTGTTGATAGAAGCGTAAGGCAGACGGTCATGGTGCTGGAAAATATCGCTGGAGGCGGCAAAACGACGGGCAAAATCACCGAGGGAAACATCGCCATGCAGCCAGAAGCGCCGCATATCGTCACGATAACGATCGCTCCATTCGGCGAACGGCGCAGGGAACCGTCCCAGTTGATAGCCGCCGTTGCCAATATCCCACGGTTCGGCAATCAGCTTGCACCCTTGCAGACGGCGGTCATTTTTCATGGCGGTCAATAGCGGTGCGGAGGCGGTAAAATCGGGCGTGCGCCCGAGCACCGTGGCCAGATCGAAACGGAAGCCGTCGATATGGCAGACTTCGCGCCAGAAATACAGGCAATCCATCACCCAGTCCATGACCGCAGGGTGATTGAGGCGCAATACGTTACCGCACCCCGTCCAATTATGGTATTCGCCTTGCTCGGTCAGCCAGTAGTAGCTGCGATTATCAATACCGCGCAGAGAAAGCGTCGGCCCTTCTACATCCAGTTCGGCGCTGTGGTTGAACACCACATCGAGAATAACTTCAATGCCAGCGTTATGCAGGGCTTTGACCGCATCCCGAAATTCGTTCAGCGCATCTTCACCGGCCGCCAGACCGTTATCCACGGCGAACGGCAACAGCACGTTGTAGCCCCAATAGTTACGCAATCCCATTTGCTGTAGCCGTGGTTCATCCGCGTGTTGCTGAACAGGCAATAACTCCAGTGCGGTCACGCCCAGCATTTTCAGATAGTCGATGATGACCGGGTGGCCCAGCGCGGCGTAACTGCCGCGAATGGCTGGCGGAATATCAGGATGCAGTTGCGTCAGGCCGCGCACGTGCGCCTCATAAATCACCGTCTGGCTCCACGGCGTCTGCGGGTGACGGTCGTCCTGCCAATCGTAATCCTCGGCGATGACGACACACTTCGCCATTACTTCAGCGCTATCCCGTTCATCTCGCTGATCGAGTCCGCCGTGCAGGCAGTCGTCATCGACCACCCAGCCATCCAGCAAGCGGGCGCAGGGATCAAGCAGCAGTTTGTGTGGATTGAACCGCAGCCCCCGCGACGGATCAAACGGCCCCGACACCCGGAAGCCATAGCGCAGACCGGGTTTCGCGCCAGGCAGATAGCCATGCCAGATATCCCCGCTGCGATGAGTCAACGCCAGCCGCCGTTCCTGTTGCCGTTCATCAAACAGGCATAATTCGACCCGCTCGGCATCGGCCGAAAACAGGGCGAAATTAACACCCTCACCGTCAAAACTCGCACCAAGTGGGCAGGCTGCGCCCGCTTGCAAAACCGTCATTTATTACGTCTCCTTCACCAGATACAACGTTGCCAGCGGAGGAATCGTCAACACCAGTGACTGAGGACGTTGATGGCTACCGATATTTTCGCTATCCACCGGCCCTTCGTTGCCCAGATTGCTGCCGTGGTAGTAGCCCGAATCAGTATTCATGATTTCCCGCCAGCGACCGGGCTGGTTAATCCCGATGCGGTAACCGTAGCGCGGTACGGGCGTGAAATTGCTGACCACCAGCACCTCATTACCCTGTTCATCACGCCGCACGAAGGCGAAAACGGAATTTTCCCGATCATCCACCACGAGCCATTCAAATCCCTGTGACTGAAAATCAAGCTGATACAGCGGCGGCTGCTGGCGATAGCAGTGGTTGAGATCGCGCACCAGATGCTGAACACCGCGATGCCAGCCTTCCGGTTCATCCAGTAAGTGCCAGTCCAGACTGGCGTCGTAATTCCATTCACGCCCCTGAGCAAACTCACAGCCCATAAACAGCAGTTTCTTGCCGGGATAAGCCCACATAAAACCGTAATAGGCGCGCAGGTTGGCAAACTTCTGCCAGGCGTCACCAGGCATTCTGTCAAGCAGCGATCGCTTGCCATGCACCACTTCGTCATGGGAGATCGGCAGAACAAAATTTTCGCTGTAGGCATACAGCATGCCGAACGTCAGCAGATCGTGGTGATATTTGCGGTGAACCGGATCGAACTGCATATAAGACAGGGTGTCGTGCATCCAGCCCATATTCCATTTGTAGTGGAACCCCAGACCGTTGCAGTCCGGCGGCAGCGTAACCCCCGGATAGTCCGTCGATTCTTCCGCAATGGTCACTGCGCTGGAATAGGCATGGCCCAGCATCTGGTTGGTGTAACGCAGGAAAGCAATCGCTTCGAGGTTCTCCTTGCCACCGTAGTAGTTAGGCACCCACTCCCCTTCGTTACGGCTGTAGTCGCGGTAAATCATCGATGCAACCGCATCCACCCGGAGTCCGTCAATACCATAGTGCTCCATCCAGAACAGGGCGTTGCCCGCCAGATAGTTACGCACTTCATGACGCCCGTAGTTATAGATCAGGGTATTCCAGTCCTGATGATAGCCCTCGCGAGGATCGGCGTATTCATACAGCGCCGTACCGTCGAACTGGGCCAGACCGTATTCGTCGCCGGGGAAATGTCCCGGCACCCAATCCAGCAGCACATTGATGCCCGCCTCGTGAAAGGCGTCGATAAACCGCCTGAACTCCTGCGGCGTACCAAAGCGACGCGTTGGCGCGTAAAGCCCAAGCGGCTGATAGCCCCAACTGCCATCAAAGGGATGTTCATTGATGGGCATCAGCTCAATATGGGTAAAGCCCATCTCTTTAACGTAGGCAATCAGCTGAGTCGCCAGATCCTGATAGCTGAGCCAGAAATTGTTATCCGTATGCCGCCGCCAGGACCCCAGATGCACTTCATAGATGGAAATCGGAGCCTGGAGGCTATTGGCCTGACGGCGGGCTTCGCTCACCGGGACTTTTTCCGGCAGCGGGGTAATCAGAGAGGCGGTATCAGGCCGCATTTGCGCTTCAAATGCGTAAGGGTCGGCTTTCAGGCGGACGCTGCCATGGCAGTCAATCATCTCGTATTTATACAGCTGTCCCTGGGTCACGCCGGGCAAAAACAGTTCCCAGATGCCATTCTCTTTTCTTAAACGCATGGGATGACGACGCCCATCCCAGAAATTGAACTGCCCCACCACCGATACCCGCTGCGCATTGGGCGCCCAGACGGCAAAACGCGTACCTTCCACCCCGTCCAGCGTTTCCAGATGAGCCCCTAAGCGCTCATAGGGACGTAAGTGCGTGCCTTCGGCCAGCAGCCAAATATCCAAATCCTGTAACAATGGGCCAAAACGGTAGGGGTCTTCAATCAGATAGGTTTCTTGCTGCCAGGTGACCGCGAGCTGATAGTGAAAGGTTTTTTTTCTACGCGGCAGCACGCCACAAAAAAAGCCACGCTCATCAATCTGTTTCAATTCAACAACTTTTCGGCCGTTCGTCGCATCGACAAGCCATACCTCCTGTGCATCCGGTAATAGTGCCCTGACTTCTATACCTTTAGCGGTTTGATGCATTCCCAGCAGCGAGAAGGGATCGGCATAATGTCCATCAATAAGTGCGTTAATCGCTTCGGAAAATTCTGGCATGGTATCCATCCTCTGATTAACCATTTGAATTAAATAAATATGTTATATAAATAAGTCATCATTCCTCGTTTGTATTTTTTTGCATGCGCTGAACGGATGGCATACAGAATAAATTCAATTAAAATAAAGATTTATTAGCAAACTAATGAATTATGCATACCCTTAAAAAATATCTAATAGTATGAAAGAGTTCACTAACATGCCGCCTATAAACCAGCTTAGTCAAAGAACCTACAAATATCTGAGAACTAGTTAAATTTTTCTGTTTATATTTATATGAATAAATTATGACTATATATTTTTAGTACCTTTTGTTTAAAGATCGATTCGTGTACCAGAAAAAAGCAGTACAATCTGCTGGCTTGAGCATTACGAGGTCATTAGCCATGGTCAGTCAGGTCGATCTAATTCTTTCTTTACTGCAACAGATGTGCGTCTATCTGGTCATTGCCTACCTGTTGAGTAAAACCCCGCTTTTCATCCCGCTGATGCAGGTCACTATCCGCCTGCCCCACAAGCTGGTGTGCTATCTGGTTTTTTCCATGTTCTGCATCATGGGGACATACTTCGGCCTGCATATTGATGATTCCATTGCCAATACTCGCGCGACGGGCGCCGTGCTGGGCGGGATGCTGGGCGGCCCTTCAGTGGGCTTTCTGGTGGGATTGACCGGCGGACTGCATCGTTATTCCATGGGCGGGATGACCGCATTGGCCTGTATGCTGTCGACCATTGCCGAAGGGTTGATCGGCGGCCTGTTACATCGTTATCTGGCGCGGCGTAATCGTATTGACCTGCTGTTTCAGCCGTTAGTGGTGGGGTTGACCGCGCTGGTGGCGGAAATTCTGCAAATGGTGATTATCCTGCTGGTTGCCCGCCCATTCGACAGCGCCGTGGAACTGGTGAGAGACATCGCCTTACCAATGATGATAACCAACACCATTGGCTCCGCCATGTTCATGCGTATCCTGCTCGACAGACGGGCGATTTTCGAGAAATACACGTCAGCGTTTTCCGCCAAGGCCCTGCAAATCGCGGCCCGCGCCGAGGGTGCTTTACGTCAGGGTTTTAACCAGCAAAACAGTATGCGCGTGGCGCGTATTCTGTATGAAGAACTGGGGGTGGGCGCGGTAGCCATTACCGACCGCGATAAATTGCTGGCGTTTATCGGGCTGGGTGACGATCACCATAAAGTCGACTCGCCGATCACCTCATCTCATACCCGACGAGCCATTGAGAACAATCAGGTCGTCTACGCCGATGGCAACGAGGTGTCTTATACCTGTTCAATTTCTTCCAACTGCAAGCTGGGTTCAACGCTGGTTATCCCGTTGCGCGGCGAAGAGCAGCGCGTCATCGGCACCATCAAACTGTACGAACCCAAGAATAAATTGTTTTCCAGCATCAATCGCACACTGGGAGAAGGTATCGCCCACCTGCTTTCCGCACAGATTCTGGCCGGACGATTCGAACAGCAAAAACAGCTGCTGGCGCAGTCGGAAATCAAGCTGCTGCACGCACAGGTCAACCCGCATTTTCTGTTTAACGCGCTGAACACCTTATCGGCGGTGATTCGTCGTAATCCTGCCCATGCGCGTCAGCTGGTGCTCTCTCTGTCGACCTTTTTCCGCAAAAATCTCAAACGCAGCAACGACGAGGTGTCGCTTAACGACGAGATGGAACACGTCAATGCTTATCTGGAAATCGAGAAAGCGCGCTTCGCCGATCATCTGACGGTGGAGATGTCCCTGCCGGATGAATTACTGCAAGCCCGCTTACCGGCATTTTCCCTGCAACCTATCGTCGAGAATGCGATCAAGCACGGCATTTCCCAGATGATTGAGAATGGCTATATTCACATTAGCGGGCGCATGCACGCCAATACGCTGGAACTGACGGTTGAAGACAATGCCGGCATGTACCAACCCCCCAGAGGCGGCGACGGACTGGGAATGAATCTGGTGGATCACCGTATCAAAGCCCGCTACGGCAGTCGTTATGGCATCACGGTAGTCTGCGAGCCTGACAAATTCACCCGGGTTGAGGTACGCGTACCGCTGATTTCGCCGCGTAAAGCGCTGGAGGGCATTGGAGAGGCGGCCTGACAGCCGGAGGTTTCGCATCAGCTAATTCGGCGGCGCTTAACTGGCTATGGGGCGAAACCTTTTTCACCCCCTCACGTTCAAACGACAGGTGACAGCGGGATGAGGTTCAATTGCCCGTGACGAACGCCGGTTTGCGCCATCACGGATTCGGCAAAACGTTCAACCAATGCGGCAGTACCACGCAGAATAACCGTCTCGACGCACTCTTCATGGCTCAGATGGGTATGCATGGTGGACACCGTCAGATCATGATGGTCGTGCTGCATTTCCGCCAGCCGGCTGGAAAGCTGACGTTCGTGATGATCGTAAACGTAGCTCAGCACCGCCACGCATTCGCCCTCTTGATCCGTTTTCCGCGTCATTTCACCCAGTTCCCGGCGCAGCATATCGCGAAACGCTTCGGAACGGTTGGCATACCCTTTACGCGCCATCAGCTCGTCAAAGTCCTGCGCCAGTTGATCATCCATTGAAATTGTCAGTCTTTGCATCATAGCCTCGTGAAAATAGGGTGGGTCAGCGCTCATGGTCACCGGAGGAACCCGTCAGGGAGGTTAATGCCAATCGAGTGAACGGCATTACCATCAGGCCATTATAAAAGGCCGCTGGCGTAATGAATACGCTTCATCTCAATTAAGTGATAACGCAGAAAGCAATCGCGGGCAGGAAAAGGCGCAGGACAAGGAAAAAGAGAAAGCTGGCGCAATCGTGAGCGGGAATTGCGCCAGACCAAAAACGATTACAGCAGAATACGCAGCATGCGGCGCAGCGGTTCAGCCGCTCCCCACAGCAGCTGATCGCCGACCGTGAAGGCGGACAAATATTCCGGCCCCATGTTCAGCTTGCGCAGGCGGCCAACCGGCGTCGACAGCGTACCGGTGACGGCGGCCGGCGTCAGTTCGCGCATCGTGATCTCACGATCGTTCGGCACCACTTTCACCCAGTCATTGTGAGTGGCCAGCAATTGCTCGATTTCCGGCAGCGCCACGTCTTTTTTCAACTTGATGGTAAACGCCTGGCTATGGCAGCGCAGTGCCCCCACGCGAACACACAGGCCATCGACCGGGATCGCCTGGCTGGTGCCGAGGATCTTGTTGGTTTCCGCCTGACCTTTCCATTCTTCACGACTCTGACCGTTATCCAGCTGTTTGTCGATCCACGGAATCAGACTGCCCGCCAACGGTACGCCGAAGTTATCGGTCGGTAATGTGCCGCTGCGCGTCAGCGCCGTTACTTTACGTTCAATATCCAGAATGGCAGACGCCGGATCTTGCAGTTCTTTGGCGACTTCGCCACTGAGAATGCCCATCTGCGTCAGCAATTCACGCATATGGCGCGCACCGCCGCCGGAAGCCGCCTGATAGGTCGCAACCGATACCCAGTCAACCAGATCGTTGGCAAACAGACCGCCCAGCGACATCAGCATCAGGCTGACGGTACAGTTACCACCGACAAACGTTTTGATGCCTTTATCCAGACCCTGTTTAATCACCGCGTGGTTAACCGGATCCAGAATAATAATGGCGTCGTCTTTCATACGCAGTGAGGACGCGGCATCAATCCAGTAACCCTGCCAGCCACTTTCGCGCAGTTTCGGATAGACTTCATTGGTATAATCACCCCCTTGACAGGTGATGATGATATCCAGCGCGCGCAACGCATCCAGATTGTAAGCGTCCTGCAATACGCCTTGCTGTCCTCCCAACGTCGGGGCCGGTTCGCCGTGCTGAGAAGTAGAAAAGAATACCGGGCGGATTGCATCAAAATCGCGTTCTTCCACCATGCGCTGCATGAGAACCGAACCGACCATACCGCGCCAGCCAATAAAACCAACATTTTTCATGGTAACTGTCCTGCCTTGGGGATAACAAAAATAATTCTGGCGACCAACACCGATGCAACTTGAAAGAAGACGGGTGTATTGTAGTAAACACATTATGAATATATTTCCACCATACAAAATGTACATAAAGTCGCAAGTGAATTTATTCGATAGCGCCACGTTTTTTAGCAGTCATTCTAATATCGTCATCTTTATGCGCGTGACCTCCGTCATCACGTCATTTCAGGAAATGGGATTTCAGGAGTAAAAAACCACAATGTCAGAAATGATCTCGGCAACAGTCCTGTTACTGCTAATAATGGACCCCCTTGGCAACCTGCCTATCTTTATGTCGGTGCTGAAGCATTTGGACCCTAAACGCCGGCGTGTCGTACTGATTCGCGAGATGCTTATCGCACTGGGGCTGATGCTGATCTTTCTTTTTGCCGGCGAGCGAATTCTGGCGTTTCTCAGCCTGCGAACAGAAACGGTATCCATCTCAGGCGGGATTGTGCTGTTCCTGATAGCCATTCGCATGATATTTCCCTCCCAGGAGGGAAACAGCAGCGGTTTGCCCGCGGGTGAGGAGCCTTTTCTGGTCCCCATGGCAATTCCGCTGGTCGCCGGCCCGTCGATCCTCGCCGCGCTGATGCTGCTGTCACATCAATATCCTCATCAACTGTCATATCTGACCCTCGCGCTGTTTATCGCCTGGGCCATCTCTTTCATTATTCTGTTGATGTCAGATTTGTTTTTACGTCTGCTGGGAGAGAAAGGCGTCAGCGCGCTGGAAAAATTGATGGGCTTGATTCTGGTCATGCTCTCGACCCAGATGTTTCTGGACGGCGTGCGGGCATATATGAAGCTAT
Source organism: Brenneria roseae subsp. americana (assembly GCF_003115815.1). Taxonomy (NCBI): domain Bacteria; kingdom Pseudomonadati; phylum Pseudomonadota; class Gammaproteobacteria; order Enterobacterales; family Pectobacteriaceae; genus Brenneria; species Brenneria roseae. The sequence goes on from NZ_QDKJ01000009.1 coordinate 136,044, forward strand.
AACGCCGCAGGGTGACGAGCGGGACCGCCCGCAGGGTGACGGGCAGGACGCCCGTCATAAAAAAACCTAAACACCACTGCGCCTCTGGCCCTGATAAGGGAAACCCGAAAAGCGCAGTAATGCTTAGGTTTTGTATAAAAGCATCACAACATAATAATGAGACATAGATTTGATGAAAAAACATACCGCTCAGGCAATATAGCAGTCTGAAAACAGAAAACCGTGAACGCCGCCACGGTTTTCCGACATCAGGAAAAGGGGAAGCATCCTGACGATGGGGGACAATAAACCTGGCCTGACGCTCACGTCTATGTCCAAGAGGTATATCTACACCGGCGGCAAATCAAACAGCAGAATCTCGCTGTCTTTGCTGGCATGAACCGATAGCGTTTCTTCGTCCCAAATCGCGAAAGCATCGCTGGTTTCGGCCTTGTGTCCATTAATTTCCACACTGCCGCGCACAACCTGAATCCAGATGCGGCGTCCCGCCTGAACCTGATAAATAGACTGCTCCTGCGGTTTCAACGCCCAGCGCCACAATGTCATATCCTGAAAAATTTTCAGGGAGCCATCACGGGCATCGGGTGACAGCACCAATTGCCGTCCCTGCGGAACATCAAAACGTTTCTGGTCATAACGCGGCGTCAGACCCGCTTTTTCAGGGATGATCCAAATCTGGTACAGATGCAGCAATTCATCGCGGCTGGCATTGTATTCAGAGTGACGGATGCCGGTGCCGGCACTCATGATCTGGAACTCACCGGCCTGAATCTGCTCTTTGTTGCCCATGCTGTCCTGATGTTCAATCGTCCCGCTCAAAATATAGGTCAGGATTTCCATGTCTTTGTGCGGATGCGTACCAAAACCTTGTCCGCCTTCGATCCGGTCTTCATTGATGACGCGCAGCGCCGAAAAGCCCATGAATTCACGATCGTAATAATCAGCAAATGAAAATGTGTGCCAGCTATCCAGCCAACCGTGGTTTGCGTGCCCGCGCTGTTGCGCTTTACGTAAATAGATCATGTCAGTTACTCCCGTACTTTGATAAGTAAAGTCTAACGGGTGCTAAAGAATAAGATAGCGTAAAAAATTTAACGCGCTGTTCAAAAAATCAGAACAGGATGGCAACACGGATTTCAGCAGAGGGAGAACAAATCGCGGACAAAAAAAAGCCAGCACCCGAGCTGGCTAAATAAATACTGGAAGCAATGTGAGCAATGTCGTGCCTTCACAGCAAAACCGACGTTGTCATGTGCACATCATCCATAGAGAACTCGTCTATACAAAGGATCACACTGACAGAACCGTTGGTTTCCCCGGAACGCATGACAATAATAATCATTATCATTCGCGTCTGTAAAGTATTTTTTTATCCCCCGGACAGACATCGCTCATGGCGTGTAAAAGGCAGTAATCAGCAACGCGCAGTTACTCCTGAACCAGCGCCCGGGCCAATAGCGTAATCGGATGTTCACAGGGTTTACTGGTGGACATTTCGATTTGCCATTTACAGGTTTCGCAATCTGTCACCACCACATCCACGTCGCTTTCTTCTATCTGACGGAACAGTGGTGCGCCAATCCCCTGCGCCGTGGTGTAATTTTCTTTTTTGAAACCATAGGTGCCCGCGATACCGCAGCACTGAGAATCCAGCACGATCAGTTCAATACCGGGGATCCGCTGCAACAGCGCGAGCGTATACGCCGTCCACCCCATTCGTTCCAGATGGCACGGCGTATGATAGGCCACACGCAGCGGCAGTGAACGCAACGGCAATGAACGCCCTTCTTCTTCCAGCAGGCGGTAGAGCCGGCGGGTAACCAGTTCGATGCCTTCACGGACATTGCCGTTATCGATACCCAACAGATGCGGATACTCATCCCGTAGCGTAAAGGTACAGCTGGATGAGGTTGCCACCACCGGGATCGCTTTGCCGTTGATCGCCTCATCCAGAGAGTTGATATTTATGCGCGCCTGCTTACGTGCCTGATCGTGATAGCCATTGGCAATCAACGGCACACCGCAGCATTTCTCTTTGCTCAGCAACTGCACGCCGATCCCCATCGCGTTAAAGACCCGAATAAGATCTTTTCCCAATTGGGGATGGTTGTAATTCACATAGCAGCCATGAAAATAGGCAATCTGTTCGGCATAGTGCTGCTGTCGTTCCGCCTGCTGGCGATACCAGCGACGGAACGTACCGAAAGAATATTTCGGTAACTGGCGGCGATGGTCGATTTTCAGTGCTTTATCCAGTAACTGACGCACGGGTTTCAGGCTGGTCGCCGTATTGACCAACGGTGCAAATGGCGTCGCCATCGTTCCCATAAAATCGGTATGACTCAGGATGGCATCACGCAATGTCGGCTTGTGTTCACTGTAGCTGGCTTTCGCCCGCTGAATGATGTCGCCAATTTTAACGTCTGAAGGACAAGCCACTTCACAGCGCTTACAGTTGGTGCAATATTTCAAGGCTTCATCGTATAGCGCGGGATCTTTACGGCGCAGGCGCTCGCCGTCCGGGCCAGCCTGTTTCGGCCCCGGATACAAAGGGTTAACCCGCGATACCGGGCAATAGGTGGTACATACCGTACACTTGATGCAATTTTCAAAACTGTTATCGGTAAGCAAACTCATTGGTTGCCCTCCTTCAGTATCTGGTCGGCAACATACAGTGCGCTGAGCAGGGATACTCCCGCTCCGCAGCCTTGAGCAATCGGATCGAACCCTTCCAGTACCGCGCCAATGGCATACAGGTTATCCACGGTTTTACCGCCGATGGCGGGCCGCAGATTTTCATCCGTCATCACGCCGAATTGCATATAGGGTTGGGCGGCAAAGACATCTTGTTGACTCCAGCATTCGCGACGTGCGTCAAAACGCACATCCAACCCGAATACCGGCTCAGCGATCTGGTCGAATTGCGCCACCAGGCCATTACTGAAAAAACTGCCGCTGGCCAATACAACCTGGGCCGCGCGCAGCGGGATATCCCCGTGATTGTGGGTATACAGCACCGCCTCATGGGAGGTCAGGTCGGCACGCTCCACTCTGTCGCCCGGCATCACTATGCCGCCCAGTTGGCGAAAACGACGAGATAGCGCCTGATGCAAACGCAATCCCAACAATGATGGCGGCAACGTCGGCAACAGCTGCACAGGTTTGCCAAGCGCATTACGCAGCTCCGTCATCACCGATACATTTTCCAGCCCCAGACAGGCAGGCATAACGATCGCGTCATTACCGTTGGCCAGCATCGTCAGTTCATCGATCAATGCCGGCAGATTCTCCGGCTGATCCAATACACGAGCGATATTCACCGACCGAAATTCACTGGGGTTGTGACGTAAACGATCCAGCACCGGCAGCTTTAAATCATCACTGCGGGCCGCAATACCCTGAGCCTGCAATGCCCCCGCCACAATACGGGATTGAAAATCAAGAAAACCTTCAATGCCGGCAATCAACGGCCTTTCCCAATGCAGGGCTTCAGACAATCCGCAGGTGACGCTGTCGGCAGGGCTGAGCCAGCAGGGACGAAACTTGCCCAGAGGCGTCATGCGTTGATGATTCTGACGATAATCCCCCAGCACCGCGATATCAGAACGGCTTAATAACGCTTCCGCTTCAGGCAGTAATGCCGTGATACGTTCGGCGCCGATACGCGAATAAGGATGTTGGGGAGCCAATCGGGTCAGTTCGGTCAAAGCACTCAATGGCTGACTTACCGCGCGGCCATCTGGCAGGCAAGAGAGCAAATCCAACGCGCCGGAAGAGAAATGCAACGCGCTTTGTCCGGCGCTGACAATCGCACAACGTTTTCCCAATTCAGACAACCGAATGCCACAGGTTAACCCCGCCAGTCCGCCGCCAATAATGACTACGTCATACCGCATGGTGTTCCTCCTGACCGTCATCGGCCGTCAAGCCGCACAGCCCCTGATATACCCAGTTGGTAAATTCGCTTTCGCGCAGCGTATTGCCCCAGGCCACCGGGCGAATGCCTTTCCAGCGTTCATTCAGAAACTGGCTGAGTTGGATAATGGATTGCTCCGGCGTCGATTGTCCCAGGCGGCATAGCAACCCTGCGGCCCGACACGCGCACAGCTCGCCCTGACACGTTCCCATACCTACCCGGGTACGCCGGCGTAAATCAATCAGGTTATTCACCTGTAGCGATTCCACCGCATAGCGCACTTCACCTGCGGTGACCGCTTCACATTCGCAGACCAGACTGCTATCCAGACGCTCCCCCGAGATCAAACGCCCGGCGCGATCGCCGTGACGATAAATCGCCGATCCTCGCAGCGGCGCCGACAGTTGTTTGTCATCCGTGGGCTTTGTCGTAGATTGAGCCGACCGGCGTCGCTCTCCGGTGGGCTCGGAGCCCGGCAGCGCTCTCTGGGCAGTGGAACAGGCAACGTTGTGGCCCAGCTTTTCGCAAATTTTGTCCGTGGCCCATTCGGCCATCAGCCGATACGTCATCAGCTTGCCGCCCGTAATGGTGATAAATCCTTCCAGTCCATCGCGGCTGGCGTGGTCTAGCAGCACAATGCCACGGCTCACGCTCCGTCCACTCGGGTCGCTGTCGTTCGCAACCAACGGGCGCACGCCGGCATAAGCGCGCAAGATACGCGTGGTCGCCAGCTGCGGCGCCAGCATGCTGCCTTCACGGATCAGGGTGTCAACTTCATCAGGAGTCACCGTCATATTGTCAATTTGGTCGTAATCGACGCGAGTTGAGGTCGTGCCAATCAGGGAAATCGTATCGCCCGGCACCAGAATATCGGCGTCCGCAGGCTTGCGGCAGCGGTTGATGACCATGTTGTTAATACGATGTCCCAAGATCAGCAAGGCGCCTTTGGCCGGAAACATACGCACCCGCAGGTCGGCATATTCGGCAATATGCTGTCCCCAGATCCCGGCCGCATTCACCACAATCTGAGCGTATATCTCTGTTTCAGTCGAATTTTTATGGTCGAAAACGCGTACGCCGGTAATGCGATCGCCCTGACGAATTAAACCAATAACTTCATGATATGTCAGGACGATCGCGCCGTGCTCACAGGCGTCAACCATATTGGCCGTCGTCAGCCGGAAAGGGTCCACGGTGCCGTCAGGCACCCGCACCGCACCGATCAAGGTTGGGTTGGCCGCCGGTTCCAGCCGCAGCGCTTCCTGCGGATCAATGGCCTGCGCATTGATTCCCGCCTGCTGGCAGGCCGTAATAAACTGGCTCTGCCAGGCAAGATCATCTTCCGGCAGCGTCAGGAACAGGCCATCGGTGGGTTCAATACAGTGGCGGGCAATACGGCGAAGAATGGTATTTTCTTCAATACATTCGCGTGCGGATTCGCCATCCGTCACGGCATAACGCGCCCCGCTGTGCAGCAAACCGTGATTACGCCCGGTGGCGCCCGTAGCCATATCGTGACGCTCCAGCAACAGACAGCGCAACCCACGTAATGCACAATCTCGCGCAATGCCGGCTCCTGTCGCGCCGCCGCCAATGATAACGACATCGGTTTCCCGGTATGCCCCTTTCTTCTGCATCATGTTCTCGCCCCAGACGCTCATTGTATGTTGCTATTGGGACATAAAATATAAGGTTAATGTTTGATAAAGAGCAAAAACGAACAAAAAACGAAAATTAATAGATAATGAAAGACCGTAAATGTGATTTAACTCACTAAAATCACGCCTTCAACTCTCTCAGTTCTGTTAACATGCACACAAAAAATGTCACGCTGTCATAAAAACGTAACATTTGAGCCTTGACTCACAAATAACCACCGATTTACTCACTACAATTACGTTCGTAATAGAACAATAAATTGTCGTTTTCTTTCGCATTGGAGATATCTATGCTGAGTATTTTTAGGCCTGCGGCCCACCAGCCGAGAATGGCAGAAGATCACATTGATCCTGTCTATCGCCGCCTGCGCTGGCAGATTTTCATGGGGATATTTTTTGGCTACGCCGCCTACTATCTGGTACGTAAAAACTTCACGCTGGCAATGCCTTACCTGATCGAACAGGGCTTTTCCCGTGGGGATCTTGGCTTTGCGTTATCCGGGATCTCAATTGCCTATGGTTTTTCCAAATTCATCATGGGTTCCGTATCCGACCGTTCAAACCCTCGCGTCTTCCTGCCTGCGGGATTGATTCTGGCGGCTTCCGTCATGCTGTTCATGGGCTTCGTCCCCTGGGCAACGTCAAGCATTGCGGTAATGTTCGTTCTCTTGTTCCTGTGCGGCTGGTTTCAGGGAATGGGATGGCCTCCGTGTGGACGCACCATGGTTCACTGGTGGTCTCAGAAAGAACGCGGCAGTATCGTTTCCATCTGGAACTGCGCGCACAACGTCGGGGGCGGTCTGCCACCGCTGCTGTTCCTGCTGGGTATGGCCTGGTTTAACGATTGGAAAGCGGCGTTATACATGCCGGCGTTTGCCGCCATTCTGGTTGCACTGATTGCCTTTGCTCTGATGCGTGACACGCCACAATCCTGCGGCCTGCCGCCGATTGAAGAGTATAAAAACGATTATCCTATTGATTACGATGAAAAAGCAGAAGAAGAGCTGACGGCGAAGCAAATCTTCATGCAGTACGTTTTCCCCAACAAACTGCTGTGGTATATCGCCATTGCCAACGTATTCGTCTACCTGCTGCGCTACGGTATCCTTGACTGGTCGCCAACCTATTTGAAAGAAGTGAAACATTTTGCACTGGATAGATCGTCCTGGGCGTATTTCCTCTACGAATATGCCGGTATTCCCGGCACGCTGCTCTGCGGCTGGATGTCCGATAAGGTCTTCAAAGGCAACCGTGGGGCGACCGGCGTGTTCTTTATGGTGCTGGTCACCATCGCAACGATCGTTTACTGGATGAACCCGGCAGGGAATCCGCACGTAGACATGGCCTGCATGATTATCATCGGTTTCCTGATTTACGGCCCGGTCATGTTGATTGGTCTGCACGCACTGGAACTGGCGCCGAAAAAAGCCGCGGGTACCGCAGCCGGATTTACCGGCCTGTTCGGTTACCTTGGCGGCTCCGTGGCGGCCAGCGCCATTGTCGGTTATACCGTCGACTTCTTCGGCTGGGACGGCGGCTTCATGGTAATGATCGGTGGTAGCATACTGGCCGTTGTGCTGCTGGTGATGGTGATGATCAGTGAGAAAAAGCATAAAGAAGAATTAGCCAATCGTGCATAATCCCGTCTTGTAAGCATCCCTCTGGCGGCGTCTACTGACGCCGCCTGTCTCTCAACAGAAAGAGGTTTGACCGCATGAGCTACGTTGTAAAATCACTTCTCACCAGTATCGCCTTGTCCTTCTCATTCGGCGCCCTTGCCGAACAAAGCAGCAAAATCGTTATCGCCCACCGCGGCGCCAGCGGTTACCTACCAGAGCATACGCTGCCAGCCAAAGCCATGGCCTACGCACAGGGAGCGGATTATCTGGAGCAGGATCTGGTACTAACCAAAGACAACGCACTGGTCGTCCTGCACGATCACTATCTTGATCGCGTCACCGATGTCGCAGAACGTTTTCCTCAGCGAGCGCGTCAGGATGGCCGGTTTTATGCCATTGACTTCACGCTGTCAGAAATTAAGTCGCTGAAATTCACTGAAGGGTTCGACATTAAAAACGGCAAACAGGTACAAAGCTATCCCACCCGTTTCCCAATGTGGCAATCTGACTTTCACGTCCATACCTTTCAGGAAGAAATTGAGTTTATTCAGGGTCTGAATCACTCAACCGGCAAAAATATTGGCATCTATCCTGAAATCAAAGCGCCGTGGTTCCATCATCAGGAAGGTAAAGACATTGCCCGCGAAACGCTGACCGTACTGAAGCAATACGGCTACACTCAGAAAAGCGATCGGGTATTCCTACAGTCGTTTGATGTCGCAGAGCTTAAACGCATCAAGACCGAACTACTGCCCGCAATGGAGATGGATCTGAATCTGATCCAGTTGATTGCCTATACCGACTGGCATGAAACCTATGAGAAGCAGTCTGACGGAAAGTGGATAAACTACGACTATGACTGGATGTTCGAACCGGGCGCCATGAAGCAGATTGCCGCCTACGCCGACGGTATCGGCCCGGACTATCACATGCTGGTGAAACCTGACGCCACAACCGGGCATATTTCGTTTACCGGAATGGTGAAAGAAGCGCACCAGAACAAACTCCAGGTTCACCCGTTTACTGCGCGAGCAGACAGGCTACCCACGTATGCCAAGGACATCGATCAGCTCTACGATATCCTTTATAAACAGGCGGACGTTGACGGCCTGTTTACCGATTTCCCTGACAAGGCGGTGAATTATCTTGAAAAACCGCGCTAACTACATGACGTTCGGCGGTTTCAGCCTTGCCATCCCGTACCGCCCGCCAGGGATGGCGAAACGCCGCTATCGCAGAAACAACTCCCGCAAATAGTTCGGCACAGCATTTTCTGCATTGGTGCCAATCACTTCACAATCCGGCAGCAGGTTTTTCAGGCGCTGGTGCGCATTCTCCATGACACAGCCTTTACCCGCCATCGACAGCATTTCATAGTCATTCATGCCATCCCCGAAGGCGATACACTCTTTCAGTGAAAAACCGACGAGTTTCGCCACCTGCTCCAGCGCATGCCCTTTGGATACGCCACCCGCCATGACTTCCAGACAGGTTAACGTTGAAAAACTCACATTGACGCGATCGCCCCAGCGCGCATTGATCGCTTCTTCCAACGGCAACAGCTGTTCGTGTGAATCACAGGTAAAGAATACCTTGCTGACGCCATCCGTTTCCAGCAGGCCCGGCTCAAACAGTTTGTACCTGAAAATCGATTCCCGGAAAAAACGCTCTTCTTCCGGCCGCCGACGATTCATGTACCAGTCATCGTTGCGGTATACGTGCGTCAACATATTCGGGTTATCGTGCATCACATGATACAAATCGTGAGCAATGTCCTGATCAAGGCTATGACTGAAAATCAGCTCGCCCTGCGTGTTATGTACCCGTGCGCCGTTAGAGGTGATCATAAACGCGCTAATGCCCAGACCATCGCGGATTTGCGCCACATCCATATGATGCCGTCCGGTTGCAAACACAAAATGAATCCCCTTTTTTGTCAGCAACCTGAGTGTCTCTTTGGCATACGGCGATAAGGTATGGTCGGGTGACAGCAGCGTGCCATCTAAATCGGAAGCAACGACATGATACATAACGGTGAGATCTAACCTCTGTGGTGGTGTTTGGCGGCATTCGCCGCAAAATTTAATGATATATCCGTCATCTTTCAAGCTGTAGGCGCGTTGGCCGGCAGCCTGAAACCTATTGGGTATAGTCGGCAAAGTGAGCCAGAATCAGCTCAAACGCCTGAGCACGCATGTTATCTTTCTCAAACAGAATTTCATGACGGGCCCCTTCGATAACCCGGGGCGCGCCGCCAGCGCAAGGGTGGCCGGCCTGCGCCAACGCCCGACAAAAGTCGTCCTGACTACGATTATCCACGACCCGATCTTCCTGAGCCTGTAATAATAATATCGGCGTCGTGATATCCGCAGCCCGCGCCAATAACTGCTTACCTGCGATCATGGCTTCACGCACCCAATGATAAGTCGGGCCGCCAACGCGCAATTCCGGGTAATCCGCATAAAATCTGACGCTGCGCTGGTAACGTTCACGGCTGTGCGTCAATACATTGACCATGTAGGGCAAGGGCTGCCATTGCCCGGTGCCAATCGCATAATAATCACGTATTGGAGGGTGACGTTCTGACCAGTCAAGCACCCGCCACGCCAGCCAATGAGGTATTGGCAAATGGATGCCGCACATTGGCGCACAAAGCGCCGCGGCATCAAACGATCCTGGCTGGCGCGCCAGAAAATGGGCCAGAATAGCACCGCCCATCGAATGGGCAAGCGCGAATCGTCGTGTATAGGCGCAAGGTTCGATTTGCTGCTGCCACAGCAGTGCGACGTCGTCCACGTAATCGCTAAAGCGTAATACGTGCCCACGATGACCATCTTCCAACAGCCGACCGGAACGGCCCTGCCCGCGATGGTCCATCATCAGCACGTCATAGCCGTTGTGGAAAAGATCGTAAGCCACTTCGCTGTATTTTACGTAACTTTCGATACGTCCCGGAAACACCACCACAATATGCTTATGCTGTGGCGCAGAGAAACGAACAAAGCGGATCGGCACATTATCGACGCCGATAAACTCCCCTTCCTCACGCCGAAACCAAAAATTCAGCAACTCTCCGGTAGCAAAGGCAGAAAACTGCGCTTCTCGCGTTAACAGGCTATCGTGATACGGCATCATCACACATCTCCGGTGCAGGCCAGTAAAGCTATCGGAAAGACTTTTTGAAATATAGATATCAGCGTATTGTTACATAAAAAATTTCCAGGAGAAATTTTTAACGTCGCTGGCGACGGCCGAAAGGTGGCAGGCAGGGATAGCCTGCCATAAAAAATTTCCGGGAGAAATAAACGCAGGGCGCGTTTATTAACAACGCAAAGCGTTGGCCCTTCGGGGTGGAGGCCGGATGCCCGTATAAACAATGACAATCATGGAGTAATTCGCCGATGACCATAGACTGGTGGCTAACCTATTTACTGACAACACTCATTCTCAGCCTTTCCCCCGGTTCGGGCGCCATCAATACCATGAGCACAGGCATCAGCCACGGCTATCGCGGTACGGTCGCGTCAATCAGTGGATTACAGGTCGGGCTGTCGATACATATTGTGCTGGTCGGTATTGGGCTTGGCGCACTGCTGTCAAAATCCCTGTTGGCGTTTGATATTCTCAAATGGCTGGGGGCGGCCTATCTCATCTGGCTGGGGATCCAGCAATGGCGTGCCGCCGGGGCGCTGGATTTGCAGGCGATAGCCAGCGCCATGCCGCGTCGCAGACTCTTTAAACGCGCCATTCTGGTGAACCTGACCAATCCGAAAAGCATCGTGTTTCTGGCCGCGCTGTTCCCGCAATTCATCATTCCACATGAACCACAAGCCGCGCAGTACCTGATTTTGGGCATCACGACGGTTGCCGTCGATGTGGTCGTCATGATTGGCTATGCCACGCTGGCAACACGCATTGCCGGCTGGCTGAAAGGCCCGCGTCAGATGCAAACGCTCAATCGGATATTCGGCTCATTGTTTGTTCTGGTCGGCGCACTGCTCGCCAGCGCCAGAAAAGCCTGATTCATTTCCCGGCCGGGTTGCGTACCCGGCCAGTGTAAACGCATCAGCGCGAAAAAATCAGATGTAAACCAAACCCGGTAAACAGCACACCCGCCACGCCATCTACCCACTTCGCCATACGCTGGTAAGCCCGGCGCATCGCCGGTAACGCGAAGACCACCGCAACCAGGCTAAACCACAACAGCGTTTCGATGGCAATCAGGGTGAAAATGCCCCAACGCTCGACACTGCCGACGCTATCGCCCACAAACAACGAGAAAACACTACCGAAATACACCAGCGCTTTTGGGTTTGCCAGATTGGTCAGCAGGCCGCGAATAAATGTTTTACCGCGCCGGGGCAGTACGACCGCCGTTTCCTGTTCGGTTTCCAACTGTGCTTTGCTGCGCGCCGAGCGGAGCATCTGCCAGCCCATCCAGCACAGATAAGCGCCGCCGCCGATAGTAATGGCACGATGCAACCAGGCCATCTGCTGTAACAGAAGGTGCAGCCCCAGTAATGCGATCGCCGCCCAAACGACAACCCCCAGCGAAATACCCAGCACGCCCATCATTGCTTCACGACGGGAGCGGCTGGCGGCGGTTTGAGAAACGAAAAAGAAATCCGGACCTGGGCTCATCAACGCGATGAAATGCACCAGCGCGACAGTCAGAAAGAGCATGGTATTTTCCTGTTTTTTAGCGTGTTAATGCACATATTTTAACGTCCATCACTCGTCATCATTATCAACATGATCGCGGATCATGGTCATAAAAGGCGCGCCGAAGCGTTCAAGTTTGCGATGGCCGACGCCATTAATATTCAGCAACTCACCAGCGGTAATCGGCATCAGTTCGGCCATTTCCAGCAGCGTGGCGTCACTGAACACCACATAGGGCGGAATATTGGCTTCATCGGCAATGGACTTACGCAGCTTGCGTAATTTGGCGAATAATTTGCGGTCGTAATTGCCACCGTAGGATTTCTGGCTGGCGCGCGGTTTCAGGTTGATCACCCGCGGCACGGCCAGTTGCAAAGAAACTTCGCCACGCAGCACCGGCCGGGCGGATTCGGTCAACTGTAACGCGGAATGCAGGGCGATATTCTGGTTCAGCAAACCAAGATGAATTAGCTGGCGCAACACGCTGACCCAATGTTCCTGCGACTTTTCTCGTCCGATGCCATAAACCGGCAGTTTGTCGTGGCCGTACTCACGGATACGCTGGTTATTCGCTCCGCGCAGCACTTCAACAATATAGCTCATACCAAAGCGTTGCCCGACCCGATAAACGCAGGAGAGCGCTTTCTGCGCGTCGAGCAGACCATCATAACGCTTGGGGGGATCGAGGCAGATATCGCAGTTACCGCAGGCCTGCTGACGGCCTTCTCCGAAATAGTTCAGCAAGACCAGACGGCGGCAGGTTTGCGCTTGCGCAAACGCGCCCATGGCATTCAACTTATGCCGCTCAATATCCAACTGTTGCCCGGCAGGCTTTTCTTCCAGACAGCGCCGCAGCCACGCCATATCCGCCGGATCGTAAAACAGTACCGCTTCAGCCGCCAGCCCGTCACGTCCGGCGCGTCCGGTTTCCTGATAGTAGGATTCGATATTGCGCGGAATATCAAAATGCACCACGAACCGCACGTTCGGCTTGTTAATTCCCATGCCGAACGCCACCGTCGCCACCACGACCTGAAGATCGTCACGCTGGAAGGCTTCCTGCACCTGCGCCCGGCGCTCGTTTTCCAGTCCGGCGTGATAGGCCGCCACGCTCAGTCCCCGGCTTTGCAGACGCGTGCTGATGTCTTCCACCTTCGCCCGGCTATTACAGTAAATAATGCCGCTTTTGCCGCGCTGGCCCTGAACAAACATCCAGAGTTGATCGAGAGGTTTGAATTTCTCCACCAGCGTGTAGCGAATATTGGGTCGGTCGAAACTGCTGATCTGAATGAGAGGCGACTGAAGATCAAGCAGTCGGATGATGTCCCGCCGCGTGGTTTCATCCGCCGTCGCGGTTAACGCAATGACCGGCAGGGAGGGAAAATGCTGTTTAACCTGCCCCAGCGCCCGGTATTCAGGGCGGAAATCATGCCCCCACTGGGAAATGCAGTGCGCTTCATCAACGGCGATCAGGGAAGGCTGCCAGTGAATCAGATGATCGAGAAAACCGTCCGTCGTCAGACGTTCCGGCGCAATATACAGCAGTTTGATCTGCCCGGTACGGCAACCCGCCATCACCTCAAGCTGTTGCTCGCGCGTTTGGGTCGAGTTCAGGCAGGCGGCGGATACGCCATAGGCCTGTAGCTGATCGACCTGATCTTTCATCAGCGAAATAAGCGGGGAAACCACCAGCGTCAGACCATCCATCACCAGCGCCGGGATCTGATAACAGAGCGATTTCCCACCGCCGGTCGGCATTACAACCAGACAATCCCGCCCGCTGATGGTCGCGTTAATGATCTCTTGCTGACCCGGCCGGAATTGCTGGTAGCCAAACGTCTCCCGTAAAACCTGAACAGCAAGCGTTTCCTTATTCAATACTTCCGCCGTAGACACGCGTTCCCCAATCCGATGAAATCAAACAGGCGCTATTTTCAGCGCCGTCCGGTAAAACTGCAATGTTTTAAATGGCAGCGCACCCGATTATCGCCATACTTGCGAACCTTTCCGAGAAATTGTTTCTATTTCGTCAGACTGACGGGCAGGAAACGCGAACAGGCAACCATCCCCGGCGCCTACCTTGTCTAGAACATATCGTTCAGCGTGACCCCGACACCGAAGCGCGTCTGACGATGATTGTAATCAATGAGCGATTCACCATAGCCGCTGAACACTTTGGTATAAAAACGCACGTGTTTCGTCAATGGATAGCTCCAGCCGAGTTCGCCGCCGCCATAGCCGCTGTTCCAGTTATAGCGCCCTTCCGCACTGAACACGCTGTCGCCCCAGACATAGCCGACGCGCAGGCGGTAGTGTCCCATATACTTGGTAATGTCCGGGTTATCATCCTGGCTGTCCGAGAAACGAATCCACGGTTTCAAATCCACCTGCCAGTTGCCATTTTGCGCCATCAGACGGGCATAGGCACGGTCCCAGCTACGCGATGTCGGCTCGGAACGTCCGTTCGACTGATGATTGATCCCCACTTCAACATCCCGCAGCGTCCAGCCGGCGAAGGTGTAATCCGTTGCCCAGCCCAGAAAAATCTGCGGTTCATAATCGGTTTCACGAAACGGCGAAGACTCGCTTTTATTGGATAATTGCCACCAGGAGCGTTGCGTATAGGACGCCCCCAGCAAAGAGCTGTCACCGAAGATGCCGCGCCACAGCGGGAAGCCAAGGCTAAGCTGGAAATTCACTTCATCCTTGCGCGCTTCATCGCCCCAGTTATAACTCTGTATCGCGGCTTTATTAATATTACTGGTATAGGTATACAGCAGATAGTTGCTTTCATAAGGATAGAGAATAAACGGGCTATCATGATCCTGTAGCAGGTTGGCGATAATGCTGCCGCGTACCGCGGGTTTGTCATGCACTGGCTCTATTTTTGCCTCTTCCGCCTGAGCGTATGTCGTCAGCAGCACCGCCAACATACCTACAATTTTACGCATTCACTTTTTCTCCCGAGCATTCACGATGGCTGTTCCAGCCAGGCAATCAATACCAACACAAACCAGACATTCTACACAGTTCGTCGGTATTTGAATCCGTGTTCGATACTTTCTCAGTCTTTTCTGGAAAGAAATAAAATATGCACATAAAATAAACAATTAATTAACTTTTCAGCATCATATATCCGGTGCTTTCTCAAGGTGCAAACAACCATGTCCAGTACGCCATCCACTCAAAGCGCGGTTTTAACCCGAGAGACTGTGCGTCAGCTTGTTGCTGACATTTTCATTTACAAGATGCCGTTCAATGGCGAATTAGGACTCGAGCTACAGCATTTTGAAATCGACCGGGCAACATTAACGTTTGCGCGCCAGGACAAGCTGATCGGCAACGCCTTGCAAAAAATTCTGCACGGCGGCGTGATTGCCGCCGGATTGGATGTCGCGGCCGGTTTAGTCTGCGTCGGCAATACCCTGCTGCGCCATGAAACCATCAGCGAACAGGAATTCCATCACCGACTCTCACGGATGGGGACTATCGATATGCGGGTGGACTATCTGCGGCCGGGCCACGGCGAGCATTTCACCATTACAAGCCAGCTGCTGCGCGGCGGCAATAAAATCGCGGTGGCGCGGGCCGAATTGCACAATGAAAAAGGCGTACACCTTGCCAGCGCGACCGCGACGTACATTGTTGGTTAACAGTTGAGATGAAAACGCGTTCTGTTTTGAGTAGACTAAGCCGTTTCCCGCCTTTGTTATCGAGCCACCAATGAATTCGCAACAAACCCGCAAGGGGATCTTTTTCGCTCTGGGCGCCTATTTCATCTGGGGCATTGCACCGGTTTACTTTAAGTTGCTTGAGCATGTTCCCCCCGATGAAATACTGACCCACCGTATTATCTGGTCGTTTTTCTTTATGCTGATCCTGCTGACCATCAGCCGGAAATGGCGTCAGGTTCGTTATGCCTGCCGTAACGTCAAACACCTGCTGTTGCTGGCGCTGACTGCCGTACTGATCGGCGGCAACTGGTTACTGTATATTTGGGCGGTCAATAACCATCATATGTTGGAAGCCAGCCTGGGTTACTTTATCAACCCGCTGGTTAACGTGATGCTGGGGATGCTATTTCTGGGTGAACGTTTCCGCCGCTTGCAATGGATAGCAGTGCTACTGGCGGTTGCCGGCGTACTCGTTCAACTGTGGACTTTCGGTTCGCTACCGGTTATCGCGCTGGGGTTGGCCTTCAGCTTTGCGCTATACGGCCTGCTACGCAAAAAAATCGGGATTGATGGACAAACCGGCATGCTGATTGAAACCCTGTGGTTGTTACCGATGGCGGTCGTCTACCTGTTTTTTATCGCCGATAGCCCTAGCAGCCATATGACGGCCAACCCCTGGTCACTGAATCTGCTGCTGATCGCCGCGGGCATTATCACCACGGTTCCGCTGTTGTTTTTCACCGCCGCCGCTATGCGGTTACGTCTTTCGACATTGGGCTTCTTCCAGTACCTCGGTCCGACCATGATGTTCCTGTTGGCCGTCATTTTCTACGGTGAAACCATGGGTAACGACAAACTGATCACGTTTGCCTTTATCTGGAGTGCGCTGGCCTTGTTTATTCTGGATGCAATCTACACGCAGCGTAAACGACGTCGGGTTCAGGTTACGCCGCATCAGATACAACACGACGCGAAATAAAGCGCGATAGCAGCGGACAAAAGAGCAGAGTCGAGAACAGGCGTAACGTCTGCATCGCAATGACAAACGCCATATCGACCCCGCTGCCTGCCGCAATAATGGCGATAGAATCCAGTCCGCCGGGGCTGGTTGCCAGATAAGCCGTCAGCAAATCAACAGGCATGATCCGCGTTACCATCAACGCCATGGCGCCGCATAGCAACATCAGTCCGACGATTGAGAACATCATGTGCGGCAAGGTACGCAAAGCAAGAAAAAATATCGGCCGGGTAAAACACAAACCGACGCTCCAGCCAATAAAAGCATATGCCAGCGCCAGCAACCATTCCGGCGTCGCTAAATGCAGAATTCCGCTGGCGTGCAGGAACGAACCAATAATCATCGGCCCCAGCAGTGCGCCTGAAGGAATACGCAGACGCCTCCCCAGCCATGCACTGCCAAACGCGACGCACAGCGTCGCAGGGAAACGCCAGTCCAGCGCAGGAAACCAGACCAGCATGGCATTATTTTCGGCGGCGGCATCCCCCAGGCTGAGGCGCGCGACAAATGCGGCGGCGGCAGTCACCATCAGCACCCGCAAATACTGCATAAATGCAACCAGCCGGACATCCGCGCCGAATTCCGCCGACATCGCCACCATCGCGGAAGCACCGCCGGGAGAGGCGCCCCAGGTTCCGGTCGTACCCGGCAATTCGCTGAATTTCACCAACAGCCAGCCAGAAAGTCCGCTGGCGGCCAGCGTCGCCAGCAAAATGAACAGTACCAGCGGCCATTCGCTGATTAATGGACTGAGGATGGAAAGAGAAAGGCTTTGCGCCACCAGACAGCCAAGCACCGCATTGCTGCCGGCAAAAAACACAGGGGGAATACGGATGGTTGCACCGTTCAACCCCATCACCACGCCAACCAGCATGGGGCCCAGCAACAACGCTGCCGGAACATGGTAAACCTGCAACCCGAATCCCAGAACCAGCGAAACCGACAGCAGGATTATCCATTGTCTCAAGGGTGGAACCCTTTTCATGCGCACAACCTGTTTCAAAAATAAGACATAGTCAGCCATTCTAAACAGAATGGTCAGATAATTAATATGGCAATTAATAGCAGGGAAACAAAAAGTTATAACCAATCGGTATTTAGGCAGCGGCAAATATTCGAGAATGCGTTGACGCGGCCTCACGCCCCCGCACGGCGAAGATGAAGGATTTAAGAGATATTGCGCTCCACAAAAGCGGGAGCGCAGCTGCTTTCAAAGCCAGTTTTTGCGTTTGAAATAGAGATACGGCGCCAAGCCGGCCAGGATCATCAATACAATCGCGCCCGGATAACCAAAAGACCACCGCAGTTCAGGCATGAATTCGAAGTTCATCCCATAGCTGGATGCCACCAGCGTCGGCGGCAGGAAAACCACGGAAACCACCGAGAAAATTTTGATGATGCGGCTTTGTTCGATGTTGATGAGGCCCATTGCCGCCTGCATCAGAAAGTTGACCTTCTGAAACAAGGATTCGTTATGTGGCAGCAGGGACTCGATATCACGCAGGATTTCACGCGCCTGCTCCAGCTGGCCTGAAGGTAAACGCGCCTTGCGCACCAGAAAATTCAACGCACGCTGCGTATCCATCAAACACAGGCGCACTTTCCAGCCCACGTCTTCCAGTTCCGCCAGCGTGGAAAGCGCATCATCGTATTCTTCGCCCTGACGACCTTCCATAATGACGCGACTCAGTGATTCCAGATCGCTGTAGATATTCTCGATTTCGTCCGCCAGCTGTTCAATTTTGGTTTCGAACAAATCCAACAGCAGTTCGTAGGCGTTACCATCGACCAGCGTTTGATTGCGGGCCCGCATCCGATACAGCCGAAACGCGGGCAGCTCTCGCTCACGCAGCGTATACAAACGGCCATCACGAATGGTAAACGCCACGGTGGCGTTACCAGCATGATCTTCCGCATCTTCAAAGAAGAAGAAGGAGTGAATGTGCAGCCCGTCCTCGTCTTCAAAGAAACGCGCCGATGCCTCAATATCTTCCAGTTCTGGCCGGGTGGCCAGACTTTGTCCCAGTTCATTTTGTACTTTCTCACGCTCGCCATCTTCAGGTTCGATTAAATCGACCCAGACAGACTCGGTGAGATCGTCGGAGTCATCCAACTCCAGACGAGATAAACGGCAGTGATCCAGTTTAAATGCGCTCAGCATAGGCCATGCTCCCTTATTCAGTAACAGAGATGGACAACGCGATGGAAGCACAGAAACAGCGGTGAGAATGTCACCAGCAGGTTTCAGACCGTTCGACGGATCTGACTCGTAGCGACATGAATAACATCGCTGACAACCACGAAGGCTATCAGCATAACGGAGATAGCCTTAGAAGTTGTACCTAATGAGCAGGTTATTGAGCCAGTATCGACTGGGTGTGTCCAAGGCGTAGGTCCTCCGGGAATAATGATGCGCGCATGTTACGCCGAGATGAAAAAGGCTGTCAACTTTAAAACCGCCGTTCAACACGCTGTCGCCAATTGAATAAATGCCCCGTCTTTTCTCATCGGCTACGCCCGATGCGCCAACCGGGAAACGAAGGCAGGTTACCCTCTCACACCGTTTCCAGCCGGGCGTAAGCCGCGACCAGCCATTTAATCCCTTGTCCCTGAAATGCGACCTGTACCCGGCAGTGGTCACCACTGCCTTCCAGATTAACGATGGTGCCTTCACCAAATTTAGTATGACGAACCCGTTGCCCCAGCGTATAGCCACTGTCATTCTGGCTGATCGGCGTGCCCAGACGCTGATGGTTGACCGGACGCGATACGCTGGCCCGCAAGCGGACTTCTTCAACGCATTCCGACGGCAACTCTCCCACAAAACGCGAAGGACGATGATAAGCTTCTTTGCCGTATAAACGACGGGATTCCGCATAGGTCAACGTCAGCTTTTGCATCGCGCGGGTCACCCCCACATAGGCCAGACGCCGCTCCTCTTCCAGCCGCCCCCCTTCATCCAGCGACATCTGGCTGGGGAACATGCCTTCTTCCATCCCGACGATGAAAACCTGCGGGAACTCCAGACCTTTCGCCGAATGCAGCGTCATCAGC
Organism: Brenneria roseae subsp. americana; assembly: GCF_003115815.1. Classification (NCBI taxonomy): domain Bacteria; kingdom Pseudomonadati; phylum Pseudomonadota; class Gammaproteobacteria; order Enterobacterales; family Pectobacteriaceae; genus Brenneria; species Brenneria roseae. Next base: position 155,645 of record NZ_QDKJ01000009.1, read on the forward strand.
TGCACCGCATCCTGATTGGCGTCCGCCTGGCCTTCCCCCGCTTCCAGCGCCGCATGCGACAAGAAAGCCTGTAACGGCATCAGATCCTGATCTTCTTCCTGATAGCTGAACTGCCGCGTGGCGGTGACCAGTTCCTCCAGGTTTTCTATCCGCGCCTGACCTTTTTCCCCTTTCTCCTGCTCATACATGCCCCACAGACCGGAATCTTTAATTACCCGATCGGTCTGCACATGCAATGGCAGTTCGGCGGTTTCATAAGCCAGCGCATCAACCAGTTCCACAAAGCGCTGTAGCGACGCGGCAGCGCGTCCCGCCAGCGCTTTGTCCTGCAATAAGGCTCGAGTTGACTGCCACAGCGTCAACTGCCTGTCGCGGGCGGTCTGACGTACCACATCCAGCGTTCTGTCGCCAATGCCGCGCGTCGGGGTATTCACCACCCGCTCAAACGCCGCATCGTCATTACGGTTGGCAATCAAACGCAGATACGCCAGCGCATCTTTAATTTCCTGACGTTCAAAGAATCGCATGCCGCCGTAAATACGATAAGGCATGCTTTGCTGTAACAGCGCTTCTTCCAGCACGCGCGACTGGGCGTTGCTACGGTATAAAATGGCGTTATCGTTCAACGAGCCGCCATTTTCCTGCCAGACTTTGATTCGGTTGACGACAAACCGGGACTCGTCCAGTTCGTTAAAGGCGCAATAGAGTGAAATCGGCTCGCCTTCCACGCCATCCGTCCACAGGTTTTTCCCCAGCCGTCCACCATTGTGCGCAATCAGCGCATTAGCCGCCTTCAGGATATTGCTGGTTGAACGGTAATTCTGCTCCAGCCTAATCGTCTCGGCGCCGATAAAGTCTTTCAGGAACAGCTGAATATTTTCGACCTGCGCCCCACGCCAGCCATAGATAGACTGGTCGTCATCGCCAACAATCATCACCTTGGCGCTATCGCCTGCCAGCATACGAATCCACGCATACTGGATACGGTTGGTATCCTGAAACTCATCGACCAGAATATTGGTGAACCGTTCGCGATAGTGATTCAACACGTGTGGCTTGTTCAACCACAATTCATGCGCGCGCAGCAGCAACTCGGCAAAATCCACCAGCCCGGCGCGATCGCAAGCCTCCTGATAGGCCTGATAAACCCGCTGCCAGGTTTGCTCGATCGGATTGCCGTAACTTTCGATATGCTGGGGGCGTAACCCTTCGTCTTTTTTCCCGTTGATGTACCACATGGCCTGACGCGGCGGCCACTGCTTCTCATCCAGATTCAGCGCCCGTATCAGACGCTTGAGCAACCGTAGTTGATCATCGCTGTCCAGAATCTGAAAGTCCTGCGGCAAGCCGGCATCCATATGATGAGCACGCAACAAACGGTGGGCTAAGCCATGAAAAGTCCCAATCCACATTCCGCCCTGACTGGTGCCGATCAGATGATCGATGCGGTGCCGCATTTCTGCCGCGGCCTTGTTGGTAAAGGTCACCGCCATAATGGAATAGGGGGAACAGTTTTCGACGGCCAGCAGCCAGGCAATACGATGCACCAAGACCCGGGTTTTGCCACTGCCTGCCCCGGCCAGCACCAATAAATTGCTGCGTGGTGCGGCTACCGCATCACGTTGTTTGTCGTTGAGGCCATCAAGCAGTTCAGAAACGTCCATAGATACCGGTTATCCGTTGACGGGAAACCGTGCCGTCACAAAGAAGACACCTTCCCACTGGTTATTTATACAGTTTGTATAGAATGATTATAGCAATGCTGTCAGCGATGCCAACCGCGAAATTTCAATATGCGGCAGCAATCTTGTGTCGCCAATCTGCATGAGATTGCCTTCACGCAGATTGATCCAGCACGCCTGCATACCGCAGCGAACCGCGCCCGCGACATCGGTGATGAGATCATCGCCCACATGCAGGATCTGATCCAGCGACAAACCGAGCTTTGCTGCCGCCAGATGATACATATCATCAAACGGCTTTGCGCGCCCGTCAGGGCCGGCACGAAGAATAAAGGTGAAATAATGATCCAGCCCAAACAGATGCGGCTCGGCATTACCATTGGTGATTGCCGCCAGCGGCAGATGTTCGGCCAAGGCGGCCAGCGTGCGGTGCGTCTCTTCCGTCACCTCGATTTGGCTGCGCCAGCGGGCGAAATTCTCCATCGCCGCCTTTGCCCCTGCCGTCGCTTCATCCGCCGGTAAACCCACATTCAGCATAACCTGCTCAACCGTACGCCGCCGCCATTCCGTAACGTCATGATAAATTTCCGGCTCCCGCGCGCGCAGTTCATTACGCAGATTCTGGAAGTCTGCCGCCTGAAAATCGCGTAACGCCGGATGATACTGCTGTAAAAAACACACCGACTCCCGCTCAGTCCGCCGTATCACCTCATAATTGTCGTACAGGGTGTCATCCAAATCGAAAGTGATAGCGCGAATTTGACCCAGAGGCCGGTAAAAATGCATCAGGTTTTTCCTCGCTTGGCACGTGGATGCGCGGCATCATACACCGACGCTAAATGTTGAAAGTCCAGATGGGTATAAATCTGTGTCGTCGAAAGGTTGGCGTGCCCCAGCAATTCCTGAACCGCGCGTAAATCGCCGCTGGACTCCAGCATATGGGTAGCGAAAGAGTGACGCAGCTTGTGCGGATGTACGTGACTGTTGACCCCTTGCTTCACGCCCCACTCGGCAAAGCGCTTCTGCACATTGCGCATAGAAATACGCCGGCCCTGATTGGAAACAAAAATCGCATCATCCTGCGGCCCAAACAGTTCGCGCAGCGCCAGCCAGTGTTCCAGCCAGGCGACCGCCGTTTTTCCCATTGGCAGCCTGCGCTCTTTGCTGCCTTTCCCTATGACCCAGACTTCACCCGTATCGAGATTGACGTGCCGGCAGTCCATTCCGACCAGCTCAGCCAGACGCAGTCCTGCGCCGTACATCACTTCCAACATTGCCCGATCGCGCACGGCCAGCGGATCATGCGGATCGATATCCAGCAGGCGGTTCATCTCGTCAACATCCATATTCTTGGGCAGATGACGCCCGGCCTGCGGGGTGGAAATCCCCCTGGCCGGATTCGCGCCCAGTACGCCACGCGACACCATCCAGTCAAGAAAACTGCGCAACGCCGATAAACGCAGGGCCAGACTTGCCGCATGCAATCCGTCTCGTTTACTGCGGGAAACCACAGAGCGTACGCCCGCCGCATCCAGTTTCTCCCAATCCGCCACCCCGTTAGCCGACACAATCGCGATCGTCGCGGCCAACTGGCGAGCGTAGCTGGTTTGCGTCAACGGGCTTAGCTGACGTTCCACTTTCAGGTAGCGCAGAAAATCATCCACGCGGTGTTGCAGGGAAGCCTCTGCTGCTGGCTTATCCGGCGAGGCAGGCTGACTCATATCCGCTCAACCCAGCGCTCCAGCATGGCGGGCAACATGGTCGTCAATTGCTGCAACAGCACGGTCCCCATGCCATCCTGATAATGATGAGTATCGCGGCTGCTGAAGATCAGCAGCCCTAAATCATGATTTTCACCCAATAAGGATACCGCGACCGATCCCACCTGCTTGGCCTGTGGCAACAACATCAGCAGCTCGGGTCCATTCAGACCGCCCAGATAATGGTTGGACTGGCCAAAACGTTGAATACGCAATGGTTCGAACAGCGTCCGATTCAAAGCAAGATGAGTAAAATCGGAAGGCGCGCCAATACGCCATTTATCACTGAACAACCGAACGGTGGCGCCAGCCAGCCCCAGCTTGCGTGCCCAACGCTGGAATCTGTCGAGCATATCCAGCAGACTGTCGGCGGATGCCAGCTCGGTTTGCAGGCCGAGAAGTCGCTTAAACAGCACTTCGTTCGCCCCCGCCTGTTCCATCAGCAGCGTGATTTCTTCTTCAAGCTGGGTGATATGATTTCGCTGACGAGCAAGCTGCCACTCGACCAGCGATACGGTTCCCCTGATGGGGTGTGGGATCCGCATCTGCTCGGTGGGTCGGGCATTGCGGATAAAAAAATCAGGATTCTGTTGCAGGAACTGCAAAACCATCTCGTCACTGAGTTCGATTTGGCGCTCTGCCTGCTCCTCGACATTCTTCATAAATGAATAAATCCATCGTAAACATGCGTTGCAGGACCGGTCATAAACAACGGATTCCCCGGGCCATCCCAATGAATATCCAGCTCTCCGCCCGGCAGCGACACGCGCACCTGTGAAGAAAACAACCCCTGCTGTACCCCAACGGCCACAGCAGCACAGGCACCGCTGCCGCATGCCTGCGTTTCGCCAGCGCCTCGTTCATAAACCCGCAGGCGCACCGTATTACGATCGACAACCTGCATAAAACCGATATTAGCACGCTCTGGAAAACGCTCATGGTTTTCCAGCAGCGGTCCGATCTCTTCTACATTCGCGCTATCCACATCATCGACCTGAATCACACAGTGCGGGTTGCCCATGGACACGACACCACAGAGTATGGTGTGTTCCCCGGCGCGCATGATATAGGTTTTCTCCGCTTTTACTGCCCGAAACGGCACCTGCTGCGGTTCAAAATTGGGTTCACCCATATTAACCCGGACCAGCTCATCATCGGTGACAGTGAGGAGCATTCGCCCGGTCTGGGTACTGACGGCGATGTCACGCTTGTTGGTCAACCCTTTCAGGCGGACAAAACGGGCAAAACAGCGTGCCCCATTACCACATTGCGCAACCTCGCTGCCGTCAGCATTGAAAATACGATAATGGAAATCCAGTTCGGGATCGTAAGGGGGTTCAACCACCAGAAGCTGATCAAAACCGACGCCGCAATATCGGTCCGACAAACGACGGATCAACTCGGGGGAAAAATAAACATTCTGCGTTACAGCATCAACAACCATGAAATCGTTGCCTAAGCCGTGCATTTTAGCGAACTGCATTATCCTGACTCCGCTAGCTTAACCAGGCGCGGTAAAAACGCTACCCTGTCATCTTTCAAGTTGCCGGTGCGTTGGCTTCCTGCACCTCGAAATCTATTGGGTATATCGTGACCAGTTATAAAATAATGATGGACACATCGTCACGCACTAACGTCGCATGGACACTTTTTGATGTGATGCCTGATTCCCATTCTGCTCGACGGTTGTCGATGCGGCTTTCTGATCGGGTGGCATATACAGCGGCCCTTTTAAGCCGCACCCGAACAGGCTTAGCAACGATAACGCCAGAAAAAACTGACGAAATACTTTTTTCATAACATTAAGACCTGTAATTCATACTCGTATGCTCTCTATAATCGCAGGTGGATCATGAAAATCAATAGGAATCGAAAATGAACGATAGCGAGTTCCATCAGTTAGCCGACAAATTGATGCTTCAGTTGGAAGAAACGTTGGATCAATTTGAAGGCGATGCCGATATCGATTATGAAACCAACGGCGGCGTGATGACGCTAAGTTTTGAAAACGGCAGCAAAATCGTGATTAACCGTCAGGAGCCCATGCATCAGGTCTGGCTGGCGACCAAGGCCGGCGGCTATCACTTCAATTATCAGGATGGCCGCTGGGTATGCGATCGCAGTGGCGATGATTTTACGGCGTTGCTGTCCGAAGCCTGTTCCGTACAGGCGGGCGAAGACGTTCACTTCGCTTAGCCGCGCTTTTACGAGAATCAGTACAACTCGCCTATTCTCCCGGATGCGACCGAGATTGAGGGCGGTTTCAGAATGAGCCGCCCGATACGACAGCGCCGTGCAATCGTGGCTAAGCGGCGTTCCGTCTGACCAGAACAAGCAGCAGCGTCATCAGCAACAGAATTCCGATACCGAACATATTCACCAGAGGCCAACCGCTGGTGAACGCCATCATGCTCCCCGCCGACAGCGACGCCAGCGCATTCGGGATATAAATAGCCAGTGAGTTAATCCCCTGCAATCTGGATTTGTGCACGGAATGGGTAAACGTATTCAACATGAAGGTGCCGCCGTTGAACATGAAAGCCCAGCCGATGCCAAACATAATCAGCGCAGCGAGGAAATTCCAGAAGGCCAGACCACTCAACGCGATAACAATACCGATCCCATTGCAGAGAATGCCGGTCACGATAACCTGAACGGCGCTCATCCGCTTTGCCAGCACCACCAGCAGCAACGCCGGCGCATACATTGCGACAAAATGCCACTGCAATACCGTCGCACTGTTGTCCACCGAGAAGTGGTGCTGATGCATGGCCAGCGGCGCCGAATTCATCAGCAACGTCATCACGACAAAACCGACCGTACAACTGGCGGTTCCCAGCATAAACGCGCGACTTTTCAGGATTGAAGACAATGATGCTTCACTCTTATCCGCTGTCGCAACAGGCGCCGTATTGGGTAATTTCAGACCTGACAGCAAGAGCGCCGTGACCACGCAGATAATGGCGCCCGCAATAAAGCTGCCAAAGAAGGGATACGGCGGCCACGCGTGGGCTGACTGACTGGCGGCGAAGGGGCCGAGAAAACCGCCCAGAATACCCCCGCTGATCACCCATGAAATCGCACTGCTCTTTTGATGGTTATCCGTAAAGATTTCTGCCGCCGCAAAACGATAATACTGGTTGAACGCGCAGGACATTCCCAATACAAACGTGGCAAACACAAACAGGGTAAAGTTGTGCCACACGATCGCCAGCGCCGCCAGCAGCGAGCCAACCAGCCCCAACAGAGCGCCGAAGATAAAGGCGTTTCGTCTGCCATATTTCGCCATCAGGGATGAAACAGAATAAATCATCAGGGCGGCGCCGCAGACCGTTGACGTGATTGGCAGCGTTGTCAGCAGCGGCACCGGCGTCATCAGGACGCCCACCAGTGTAGAAGAAAGGGTCATCAACGAAATGATACTGCCCGTCAGCCCCTGGCCCAATGCCAGCAATATCAGATTTCTGCGCTGCAACGAATCCATGGTGAAGTCCTTTTCTCAAATTAAGGCGAAAAGAAAAATCCGGGTCCGGCGAAAACCAGGGAGTTATAGGAAGTTAAAGTATCTGTAACCGCTGCTTCATGACCATCGACGCGCCTTCCGCCGCCGGCGTAATGCACAAATGAGAAAGCGCGCTGCTGCGGAAAGGGATCACCTGAGTTCGGCCATCAAGTTGCACGATCTGATAAAACTGCGGCAGGTTGAAATTAATAAAGCTGGAGCCATACGTGAAGCGATCGTGGGAAGACGAATAGAATCGGCTGACATCACGCACCAGCTCTTCCTTGCTGCCTTCACAGTGGTGATAAACTTCAACCCGGTTGGACTCATCCAGAATATAGATATTAAAGCCTTGATTTTCGCTCAGATCTTCAAAGAAGAACTGGATAATCCCTTCACTGGCCACGCCATCTACCACGGGCGGCAAATGCACATGATTGGTTTCAACCTGAACAGGCAGACCCTGTAGTTTATTATTGGAAATCGCGCCGTAAAACTCGACGGCATTTTCCAGCTTCTGCACGGATACGCTCAGGCGTTCAAAGAACAATCCCCAGGTCTGTCCCGCCACTTTCACCGCTTTGAAACGTCCTGGCTCCTGACGCGTACTGGTCAGACGCAGCTCGATACATTCCGATACCAGTTGCTGTACGCGGGTACGAATCAGACCGCGTAAATGCTGGCTATAGCAGAAGACTTCCAGCGATTCCGGCAGCGCCGCATCCTGATGCATCTTGCCCAGAATGGTTTTCAACGCTTCCAGCACCGCCTGTTCACCACTGAAATGCAGCGTACGCACTTCATTCCAGGAATTGCGATACAACAAATCGATACTGCCCACCAGGCACTGCTGCTGTTGGCCGAAGCTGAAGACATCCAACTGGCGGAAATCAAAATGCACGACCTGATTACGGAAGGCGGCGGTAGGATCGTGTTCCAGGTTCACGATAATCGCCAGATGGCGAATCTCACACGGACTGTACAACGCCTTCGGCGTCGGTGCCGGCAGGCGCAGCGGGAAATGGCTGGATACATCGGCCACCAGAGCCTGCAAACGGGTGATGTCACACAGCTCGTTACCCTTGATGTGCAATCGCGTACTGGGCGTTAGCAGGCCGTTAAAATAGGCCCAGGCCACCAGCTTGTTCAGATAGCGGTTATATTCCAGCGGTTGATGGCTGATAATGGCGTCCATCGACGGCGCCTGATTGTACAAATACCAGCCGGACCGGTTGGCGCGCCCGGCAGGAACATAGATAAAGGTCAGGTTCGGTTCTGATAAATCAGGCGATATCTGCGGGTTCAGCAGCGTAACTTTGCCAGGCAATGCTTCAAATGCGGCATAGAGCTTACGGGTCAAAACGCCGATATCCTGCGGACTGGCACTCACGCTCAGATTGTTACGGCGGGCAAAGCGGATCAGGTTGCGGTAGGTCTGCATCATCGCGTCGAGCAGTTCATTGTGTGCTTCACGCACGCGCTCGATTTTCCAGTTGGCGCGGTTATCCAGCATGGCCAGATGCTCCGCACTCCATCCCCATTCCTGAACCAACTGACTTAAAATCTGGCGGCGCCAGCCTACGCAGGCCCGCTCCCGGGATAACTTCTCACAAACTTTTAAATAGAAACATCGACGAGCCAGATCCAGACGGGTTGGATCGTTAATCGCCGTCAGATAATGGGTCACGCGCTCCAGCATCATACAGTAAGGATCCAGACCGAAAGAGACGATCTCGCCTTTGTGCAGACGCTTTTTGATATCCATTGAAAGCAGGTGCGTATCGGGATATTCCCAGGAATAAGCCTCCAGCAGCAGGGTTTTCAACACCGCTTTATAAGGAGAATCGATACTTTTATAGAGCTGCCACAGGCTGGCGCCGAAATACTCTTCCGCGGAGAGCGTACTTAGCCCGCCTAAATCCAACCACTCGTTCGGCGCCAGTGCGCCCTGCGCATACAGGGACAAGACGTATTCGTCGTAGTTTGCTTCTTCTTCTACCGGCACCATGTTCCACAAAATACGCTTGCCCGCCATGCGGACAGCCGTACGGTAGAACTCATCCAGCAACAGGATATGCTGGGTGGAACCGCAATCCTCACCACCGAGGCTGCCGCTTTCATTATGGCGGAAGCGATTTTCGTCCATCAGGAAGAAGCTGACATCCACCCCTTGCGCGGCGGCCCACTGTTCCAGCAACGTGCATTTCTGCTGTAACCGTAAACGTTCTTCATTATCAAGCCAGGACTGATGACAGACCCAGATGTCCAGATCGGAACTGCAACTCTGGCCAATTGAGGCCGTGCTGCCCATAGAGTAGAGGCCAGTGATGGGCAATTCGCCTTGCTCATGCGAATTTTCCAACTGACCCCATCTTAATTCGATGTTATCCAGGTAGTGTTGTTGTTTTTCATCGGGCGTGTAAATGCAGATACCGTGCGGAACCTTGCCTTCAAGGTAGCCTGGCATCAAGGGGTGATGATGATGTAATAAAATCGGCAGAAGACTGTAGACCTGCTGAAAAGCGGGTTTCATTGCTCCCAGAGCACGGTCAACGCGTAGTTGGTTGATCGCATCCAGTCTTTGCTTCAAAGTCTCGATGTAGAAGTACAAGACATTTCGCCTGATTATCCCAGTGCCTAGAAAAAACCCCGTATTCCAAATTTGCCAATGATAAAATTAGAGGAATGTTTGGCAAAATATCGCTGGAAACGTGATCAATTTAACACCTTGCTGATTAAGCGTAAAGAAAGTAAAGAAAGTTAGATTTATCTATCTTGCTTTTATTACATTTTTTCATTCGCAAAATCAGCCCGACTTCTCATTCCCACCTTCCTGCGCCTCCCGTCATCGTTTTAAAGGCGTACCGGCAATGTCCGTAACCTGACACTGGCGCACCATCAATGATACGATGGTGGAAAATGATAAAAACGGTATCAAGCATGTTAGACAATATTATTAGAATTGCCACCCGACAAAGCCCGCTTGCGCTGTGGCAAGCACAATATGTTCAACAGCGTTTGACGCACATCTATCCCGAACTTCAGGTCACGTTGGTCCCCATGGTTACCCGTGGTGATATCATTCTGGATACCCCGCTGGCGAAGGTTGGCGGCAAAGGTTTATTTGTCAAAGAATTAGAGTTGGCGCTGTTGGAAGACCGCGCCGATATTGCCGTTCACTCCATGAAAGATGTGCCGATCGAATTCCCTGACGGCCTCGGCCTGGTCACCATTTGCGAACGCGACGATCCCCGGGATGCCTTCGTTTCCAACCGTTACGCCAACCTCGATCAATTACCCGCAGGCAGCTGCGTCGGCACCTCCAGCCTGCGCCGCCAGTGCCAGCTGCGGGCCAGACGGCCCGATCTGACGATCCGGGATCTACGCGGCAACGTGGGAACGCGTCTGTCAAAACTGGACAACGGCGAATACGACGCCATTATTCTGGCTGTCGCGGGCCTGAAGCGCCTGAAACTGGAAGATCGCATACGCTGCGCGCTCAGCCCGGAAGAATCGCTGCCCGCCGTCGGCCAAGGGGCGATTGGCATTGAATGCCGCCTGGATGACGAACGTACCCAGCGGTTACTTGCGCCGTTGAATCACGCCGCTACCGCCGCCCGCGTACAGGCGGAACGAGCAATGAATATACGTCTGGAAGGCGGATGTCAGGTTCCTATCGGCAGTTATGCCGAGTTGAAAGGCGACGCTCTGTGGCTACGCGCACTGGTTGGCGCTCCCGATGGCAGCCAGATGATCGTCGGTGAACGTACCGGCAAAATAGCGGATGCAGAGCAAATCGGCATTGCGCTGGCGGAAGAACTGCTGACAAAGGGCGCCCGGGCGATCCTGCACGCTGTCTATCAGGAAACGCCTTCATCATGACCATTCTGGTGACTCGTCCGTCCCCGGCAGGTGAGCAACTGGTGACTCGCTTGAGAAAACTGGGCTACAGCGCCTGGCACAGCCCGCTGATTGAATTCTCACCGGGCCGTGAACTGGATCGGCTGCCTGCCTTGCTGGCAGCCTTGCGTCCCGGCGACATGGTGTTTGCGCTCTCACAGCATGCGATAGATTACGCGGTTCCACAGCTGGCAAGGGCCGGCAGCGGTTGGTCATCGACGCTATCCTATTATGCCATTGGCCGGACAACCGCGCTGGCGTTGCACAAAGTCAGCGCGCAGCCCGTTTCCTACCCCCAGGATAGAGAAACCAGCGAAACATTATTACAACTCCCCGAACTCCAGCATGTTAAGGGCAAACAAGCGCTATTATTACGAGGTAATGCCGGCAGAGCATTGCTGGGCGCCACGCTCGCCGAGCGGGGCGCAACGGTGGTTTACTGTGAATGCTATCAACGCTGCGCCGTATATTATGACGGGCTGGAGCAGAGCCGCCACTGGCAGCAGGCTGGCATTGACAGGCTGGTGATCACCAGCGGAGAAATGCTACAACAGATCTATAATTTAGTTCCTGATTATTATCGAACTTCCTGGTTGCTCGGATGCCAGGTGATCGTAGTCAGTGAACGCCTGGCAATACAGGCTCGCCAGCTTGGCTGGAGCCATGTTCGAGTAGCCGATAACGCCGACAACGATGCGCTCGTGCGCGCACTACAATAAACCTGATCATGGGATGTACCATTATGACGGAACACAATACCCCCACAGCCCCGTCCGAAGAGGTTGCCGAGCGGGTTGATCCCGCTAATCAGCCACAGGATCCCGCACCGCAACCGGCCAAACGGACTGGTGCTCTGCTGGGGGCCATCGCGATTGTTATTGCGCTGGCACTGAGTGGCGGACTTTACTATCACGGTCATCAGCAGGCACAGCAGGAATCTGCGGCCATTCAGCGACTGACATCCCAGCTAAACTCGCTGCAACAGCAGCAGCAACAGCAACGTCAGCAGTGGCAAGATGCGCAACAGCAACATGCCAGGATACAAGATGCCGCCGAACAGCGTCTTGATGCCCTGACGCATCAGTCAGATGAACTGCGTGAAAAGCTGGCCGCACTGTCCAATCAAGATACCAGCACCTGGTTGCTGGCACAGTCCGATTTTCTGGTAAAACTGGCCGCCAGAAAGCTATGGAGCGATAAAGACGTCACCACGGCAGGGGCGCTGCTGAAAAGCGCGGATGCCAGCCTGGCGGAAATGAACGACCCTAGCCTGATTGAAATCCGCCGCGCGCTGACCAATGACATCAGCGCTCTGGCTGGCGTAAGCCAGATCGATTTCGACGGCATCATTCTCAAAGTGAACCAATTGACCGATCAGGTGGATAACCTGCAGTTGGCCGACATGAATACCGACGAGGCGCCAATGGATGAAAACAGCACAGAGCTGTCAGCCTCACTCAACGAATGGCGTCAGAACCTTAGCAAAAGCTGGCACAACTTTCTGGCCGACTTCATTACCATTCGTCGCCGGGACAGCGCGGCAGAACCGCTGTTAGCGCCCAGTCAGGATGTTTATTTGCGCGAGAATATCCGCTCGCGCCTGCTGGTCGCCGCTCAGGCGATCCCGCGTCATCAGAATGAAGTGTATAAACAGTCATTGGAAACCGCAGCCACGTGGGTAAGAGCGTATTTCGATACCACAAACCCAACGACTCAGGCATTTCTGGATCAGCTCGATGAACTGAGCCAACAATCGATCTCGATGGACGTGCCTGCTGAATTGCAAAGCCAGCCGCTGTTGGAAAAACTGATGCAGACAAGAGTTCGCAACCTGCTGGCTCAGACGCCAGCGACTCAACAGGAGGATTGAATATGTTGAGAGTCCTGTTGCTGTTTCTGATCCTGATTGCAGGCGTGGTGCTCGGCCCAATGGTTGCAGGCCATCAAGGCTACGTGCTGATTCAAACGGACAACTACAACATTGAAACCAGCGTTACCGGGCTGGTGATTATGCTGGTGTTGCTGTTCCTGGTCCTGCTGGCCGTCGAATGGATTATCCGCCGTATTTTTCGTACCGGCACCCGCACGCGTGGCTGGTTCCTTGGCCGTAAGCGCAACCGGGCGAAAAAACAGACCAAAGCGGCGTTGCTCAAACTGGCAGAAGGGGATTATCTACAGGTCGAGAAATTAATGACTCGTAATGCCGACCATGCCGAACAACCGGTGGTCAATTACCTGCTGGCGGCCGAGGCGGCTCAACAGCGCGGTGATGAATTCCGCACCAAACAATATCTGGAACGGGCGGCGGAAATCGCCGATACCGACCAGTTACCGGTTGATATCACCCGCGTCCGCATTCAACTGGCGCGCCATGAAGATCACGCGGCTCGTCACGGCGTTGACCGTCTGCTGGAAGTCGCTCCTCGGCATCCGGAAGTCTTGCGTCTGGCTGAACAGGCATTTCTGCGCACCAGTGCCTATAGCGCGCTGCTGGATATTCTGCCCGCCATACGCAAACTGCCTGCGCACAACGAAGAACATGTGTTGGCGCTGCAACAGCAAGCCTACCTCGGTCTGATGAATCAGGCGATGGCAGACGGCGGCAGTGAGGGCCTGAAACAGTGGTGGAACAGCCAAAGTCGTAAAATTCGCCATCAGGTGCCTTTACAGGTGGCGATGATCGAACATTTGATTGAATGCGATGACCACGATACCGCGCAAAAAATCATTCTCGATGGGCTCAAACGCCAGTATGACGAACGGCTGGTTCTGCTGATGCCGCGCCTCAAAGCGGGCGATCCGGACCAACTGGAGAAAATGCTGCGTCAGCAAATCAAACAGCAAGGCGCTACGCCGTTGTTGAATAGCACGCTGGGGCAATTGCTGATGAAGCACGGCGAATGGCAACAGGCCAGCGATGCTTTCCAGGCAGCGCTGGAACAACGTCCGGATGCGTATGACTACGCGTGGCGCGCCGATGCACTTGATCGACTTCATTTACCTGAAGATGCCGCCCAAATGCGCAGAGAAGGTTTGTTGCTCACCTTGCAACAGCCCGCTGGGTAATCATGAATGGGGCGCCAACACGGCGCCCCATTTTCCTGAATCGTCTCAATTTTCCATCCCTTCCCTTGATTCTCCGTATTGACCCTCAATGTCTAACGGTGAAAGGTCCTTTTGCGCCGTCTGCTATGCTTTGACGGTACATAGATATGCCGGGTTCAAAGGCTGATCCACGTAACAAGCGCCTATTGGTACCGATACCGCGACAAAATCCGTCAGGCAAGATGCCTTGATGAACGCAACTACCGGGAGTGAAAAAATGAACGTATTGATGGTCCTCACCTCGCATGATCAACTGGGAAACACGGGTAAAAAAACGGGTTTCTGGTTGGAAGAGTTCGCTGCGCCTTATTATGCGTTCAAAGACGCAGGAGCCGTAATCACACTGGCCTCACCGAAAGGCGGGCAGCCGCCGCTTGATCCCAAAAGTGACGAGCCGGATGCTCAAACCGAAGACACCGAGCGCTTTAAAAAAGATGCCGAAGCGCAGGCCGCGCTGGCCTCCACGCAGCGGTTATCCGATGTAAAAGAAACCGATTTCGATGCCATCTTCTACCCTGGCGGCCACGGCCCGCTGTGGGATTTAGCCGAAGATCGTCATTCGATCGCGCTGATCGAGTCATTTTCTCAGGCAGGTAAACCCGTCGGCGCGGTTTGCCATGCGCCCGGCGTACTGCGCCACGCCCGTGGCGCCGACGGCAATTCGCTGGTAAAAGGCCGCAAAGTGACCGGCTTCTCCAATTCCGAAGAAGAGGCCGTGCAACTTAGCGATATTGTGCCGTTTCTGGTTGAGGATGAGCTGAAACAAAAAGGGGGGATCTATGAAAAAGGCCCGGATTGGCAACCACATGTCGTAACCGACGGGCTGTTAGTGACAGGGCAAAACCCTGCCAGCTCAGCACCGGTTGCAACCGCATTACTAAAACTGCTGGTCTGAATCTTCCCGGTTACACCAGGGACGGCGGGCAAAAAAAACGCTTACCGTTAGTCGGTAAGCGTTGAAAAAAATCAGGTCTGTAAGACAACAGTACGGTGCCTCACTCAACGTTATGTCCGGGGAAATCCGATGGAGATCGTGAAACCTTCACCTGGAGTTGGACGATAGGCACCTCAAATTGGCTCTGCGTCATTCCCAGGATTATGAAGCCGAAGCAAACATAGAAGGTGGAATGAGCATCTACGGTGTAAAGTATAGCACATTGCATGCCAATTTTAAAAAATTACATTCCCCATCAAAAAAAATCGGTTTATTATTTGATAAATAAAGTTATTTTTATTCTCCTTTGCTTATATGCATCGATATGCCTGCACGCAAAGCAAGGTAATGAGAATGATACTATTCGTCTCCATAAGGAGACGGTTTTCCCATTAAATGTATTTTTTATTTATTTTCAATTAATTATATGTCTCAAAATGGAGACGGTCATTTCCGCCATCTGTCGCCATTTTTATGGCGGGCTATCTCTGTCCGTCACCCTTCGGTCGTCGCAAACCACGTTGAAAATCGCTTTATATCAGAGACGCTGGCTGAACATACTCAAACGTGCGCGATATCCGTTACGGATATGCTGACACGCGGCCTCTTGCGCAGCTTCACGATCGCGTCGCATTAACGCTTCCACTATCGCCTGATGCTCCCGCCGGGCCTCCTCGGTCCGTTCGGGCGATTCATAAGTCGTGCCACGCAGTAAAGACAAATGAATACGCAGATTATCCAGCATCTCATTCAAATATGGGTTGTGCGTGGCGCGGTAAATCTGGCGATGAAAAAGGCGATTATGATCGTGCAGTTGCTTGCTGTCCGTCAGGGTTCTCTCCATGTTAACCAGATCCTGCAACAGCTCAAGTTCCTCCGGTAGCGCCGACGCGACAGCAAGATCCATCGCCAACCGTTCCAGCCCTTCGCGCACCGCAAAAAGCTGGCGCAACCGCTCATAACTAATTTGCGCGATCATCAGTCCGCGCTGCGGGCCAGGCTCCACCAGACCCAGCGTTTCCAGACGATGCAACGCCTCCCGAATAGGGGTGCGGCTCAGGCCGAACTGTTTTGCCAGACGGGTTTCCTGCAAACGTTCACCTGGCAGCAGCTCGCCTTTTTCGATCGCGGCAATCAGTATCTCGAATGGCGATAAGGCCGTGTCTTGGTCATTAAGTTTTAAGTTCATAATCCATTAATACGCAATGTAACGATCGTGTAGTGAAAAAAATTCAAGTTCGCCCAACGTTCGGCCATTAGCAAGGCGTCGTATCGCTTATTTTGTACTTAGCTTAGCTAAAAAGCGTCTTTGTCGCTGAAGAGAGCGGTTGTTATTCTTGCCGCCACAAATGTATACAAATGAATGCAAGAAAACAAAGATTGTCAGCATTACTGTCATTCTGACCGTTTTCATCGTTAACGTCACAGCGTTTTCGCTTAAGGAGCTCTTACGATGACTGCGACTTCCCCCCTTTCTCGCGGCGAAGCACTCAGCCAGTTTATTCACTTTGCCTCACAACAGACGATACCCGCCGCCGTACAACATGAAGCCAAACGGGCGTTGATTGATTATCTGGGCGTTGCCGTCGGCGCCGTCGGGGATGATGCCGCCAGCGCGGTACAACGGGTGGTACAGCGCTGGCGATCGCAAGGTGATGCGCAAATCATTCTCGGGGGAAAAACCACGCCTGCGTTGGCGGCGCTCATCAATGGCACGCTCTCGCACGCCGCCGACTATGACGACACACACCCGGCCGGAGCCGGCCACCCCAGCGGTCCCTGTTGGTCCACGGCACTGGCGATGGCCCAGCACTATGGCGCCGATGAGTACACCACGCTCAGGGCGTTTATCATCGGATTCGAAGTCATGGCCAAGCTGGGCGGCGGGTGGGTTCCTGGTGTGGGACGAAACCTGCAACGCCGTGGTTTTCATCCGACATCGATTGTCGGACGGGCCGGCGCCGCGGCGGTCGCCGCATCCATTCTGCGCTTAGCGCCCGATGCCATCGCCAACGCGTTGGGAACGGCGGCAACCATGATGGGCGGGTTGCAGAAATCGTCCGGTACGCACGGAAAACCCTTTCATGCGGGTAAAGCGGCAATGGACGGCATCACAGCCGCAGAACTGGCCGCAGAAGGTTTTATCGCCGCTCACCATTTTTATGAAACCGATGGTTGGGTAAAAACCTTTATTCAGGATGGCAGCGCCGAAATTCCGCCCCTCGACTTCGGAGAGACGTGGGAATTGCTGGGCAACGGCTACAAACTGTATGCCAGTTGTCGGGGAACCCATGCCTCCATTGAGACAGCGCTTAAGCTTTATCCCCTGCTGAAAGGGCGGGCAATCGCGCGCATCCACGCCAGGGTTCATCCGATGGGAATGGTCAACGCCGGAATCGCCAACCCGAAAACACCGCTGGAGAGCAAGTTCAGTATCCCCCACTGTATTACTCTGGCGCTTAGCGGTTATCGTCTGACAGATACCGACTTTACCCAGCAAACCGTCGACGATCCGCTCCCCCGCCAATTATTACCACGATTAGACGTTGAAGCAGTAGCAGGCCAGTCGGCCAGCTCCGCCTTTATTGATGTCTGGCTGGAAGATGGCGAGCAATTACATGCAGAAACCGCTGTCTATCGCGGTCATCCGCAAAACCCGCTAACTGATGATGAACTCCGTGCCAAATTCGACACATTAACCATCCCGGTTCTGGGCGTAACCCGTAGCGATCGACTCTATCAGGCAGCATTTCATTTCGAACAGCCGGGTTCACTCGCCGCCATTGCAGAGATCCTGGCGGGATAACGAGAAGCGCAATCCCTTTTTATTACCCCCGGCTGACAACCTCAGCCGGGTATGAATACCGTAATTGATACAGGAACGATTTCATGACTATTGCCAGCCAGTTTGCACATAATCTGCTGGAATTTTCTCGCCAGACCTTTCCACCCGCGGTGCTGGCCCATGCCCGAACGGCCATGATTGATACGCTGGGCGTCACGCTGGCAGGCGGCATACAGGATGGCGCGCATAAGCTCAGAGCAGTAATTGTCCCGTCGGCGGCAACAGGCAAGAGCCGGATCTTCGGCACCGACCTTAAGCTGAATGCGCTGGATGCCGCACTGTTGAACGGCACATCCGCTCATTTGCTTGATTTCGACGATTCAAACTCCTGGCTGCACGGTCATATTTCCGTCGCGGTCCTCCCTGCCTTGCTGGCGCTGGCGGACGATCATGACGCGGACGGACCGGCTATTCTGCATGCCTACCTGTGTGGCTATGAAGCCGCCGTACGCATGGGAAAAACCGTCAGCCCGTTTCAGTACCGCCACGGCTGGCACCCCACCACATCGGTGGGTGTGTTCGCAGGCGTCGCCGCGTGCGCCGTATTGCTGAAGCTCAGTGAGGAAGAAACGGCTGCCGCTTTCGCCATCACCGCCTCTCTGGCCTCGGGGATTAAATCCAACTTCGGCAGCCAGACCAAATCGCTGGCGGTAGGACACGCCAACCGTAACGCGGTGATGGCGGTTTTATTGGCGCGTCAGGGATATAGCGCAGGCCCGACCGCGTTCGAGCACCATCACGGCTACTTCAATGTCTATAATCAGGGACCGGAAAATTATGACGCGACGCCGCTGACCGAACCCTGGGACGCGCCATCACACATCCTGGACCCGGCAAAAGGCAATAATTTCAAATACTTCCCTTGTTGCTATGCGATATTATCGCCGCTGGATGGCCTGCTGGCCCTGCGTGAAGAAACCGGGCTGGCCGCAGAGGCGCTTGAGCGTATCCAGATTGCCATTCATCCGATTCGTTTTCCCCATATCAATATTCCGTCACCGGCAACGCCGCTGGCTGGAAAATTCAGCCTGCACTACTGTATTGCCCGCGCCTGGGTACAAGGCCGACTTACGCTGGAGGATTTCATTGATGACGCCGCACTGGCCGATCCTGTCACACAGTCGCTGATGAAAAGAATAGAATTGGTCTGCCATGACGAGAAGACAACACATGCATCTCACGTCACGCTGTTCACCCGCGATGGACAAACGTACTATCGTCACGTAGCAGGAGCACAGGGTTCAAGTGCGGATAATCCGTTGCCAGAAAATCTAATCGCACAAAAATTTCTCGATTGCGCCAGTCAGGCACTGCCATACGCGGAAGCGCAGGCGTTATATCAGCGCCTGTTGCAGGATGATTATCGTTAATATAAAAACCGATGCCTGCCGCTATCTCTGCGGGTCAGGTATCGTGTATACCGTTTATCCTATGATGCTATGCTGGAATTTGACTCATGTTGCCTTTCGTTCCCCCTGAAATCTCGCCGCTATTTGCCGGCGTGTTGGTTTTTTGCAGCTTCCTGACATCGGCCCTGACCGCTGCGCTCGGGCTGGGTGGCGGCGTCACGCTGTTAGCCATTATGGGACTCGGAATGCCCGTCAGCAGCCTGCTTCCGGTCCACGGCATTGTGCAGCTTGGTTCCAATCTGAGCCGCAGCCTGATGCAACGTCTGTATATCGTCTGGCCGCTGGTACTGTGGTTTTTTATTGGCAGTGCGATCGGTATTGCACTGGGAACGCCTGTCGCGGTATGGATCCCGGATAGCGTGGCAAAAATCGCGTTGGCAGGCTTTATTCTGTGGTCGGTTTTCCGCAAACGCACACCACCTAAAAACGTCAACCGTCCCTTCTTTATTCTGGGAGGCGCCATCACCAGCCTCGGTACCATGATCGTCGGGGCGACAGGCCCGTTGGTCGCCGGCCTGATCAGCTCGCAAGGGTTGACAAAACAGCCCCTGATCGCCACACACGCCGTCTGCATGGTGCTGCAACACGGTCTGAAAATCCTGGCATTCGGGCTGATGGGGTTTGCCTACCATGACTGGTTGCCCATGTTGATCGCCATGATAGCCAGCGGAACGCTGGGCACCTGGCTCGGTACGCGGCTGCTGGATAATCTGCCGGAAAAGCTGTTTCGAACCACCTTTCGTCTCACCATGCTGGTTCTTAGCATTCAGCTCATTTGGCAGGGCATCCAGGGATTGTCCCTTATTTAACGCGCATCAGGCTCACCATCTGCCGTGGCACGGTCGGGAAGATTTGTGCCACCCATCAGCATCGCCCGCTTCCCAACGTCTATATCCAATATTCAACTTTAGATAGAGAAATATGCTATTTGCCATTTATCGGCAACATTGAGAACATTTGTATACAAAGGAACGCAATAAAATAAAAAACAATAATTACAGTGCGTTAAACAAAAACCACTACTTCCAGGATGACTTATGCTGAAAAAATTACTCACGCTGATCGCCACTACCGCGCTAACACTGGGAAGTTTTTTACTCCCCGTAGCCCACGCAGACACCGTGACGACCGGAAGCGGGGAAACCCTCAAGAAAATCAAAGCCCGTGGCGAGCTGATCTGTGGCGTCCATCCGGCTCGCCATGGTTTTTCCGCCATTGACAGCAAAGGGCAATGGACCGGCTTGGATGTTGACTACTGCCGGGCATTGGCCGCAGCTATTTTCGGGGATGCCAGCAAAGTCCGTTTTGCCGCGCTATCCACCGCGCAGCGCTTTCCGGCCATCCAGTCCGGCGAAGTGGATGTCTTGTCGCGTAACGTCACCGCAGACCTGTCGCGCGACACCTCTCTGGGGCTGAATTTTGCGCCGCCGACGTTTTATACCGGGACCGGCTTCATGGTCCGCGCCAACGCGGGCGTACAAAAAGTTGAAGATCTGGATGGCGCAACCGTCTGTATCACGCCAGGCAGCAGTACCGAACGTAACGTTGCCCAGATTTTTGCCACACGGCATCTGCGCTATACCCCGGTCGTTATCGAAAACAACAAGGAATATGTCGCCGCCTACCTGTCAGGACGTTGTGATGTAATTGCCCGCGATAAGGTCGCGTTGCCCGGCGTTCGCACATTCGATGCCGAAAAACCTGAAGACCATGTGATTCTGCCGGGGATCTACTCCAAAGAGCCGCTGGCGATGGCGGTTCGTCAAGGTGATGATCAATGGTACGACATCGTGAAATGGGTGGTTTACGCCACGTTCAACGCCGAAGAAATGGAAATTGACCAGCAAGGCGTGGACAGCAAACTCACGTCCAACGATCCTGATATACAGGCGCTGCTGGGCGTGACGGGTGATTATGGACAAAAGCTCGGATTGGATAACAAGTGGGCTTACAACATCATTAAACAGGTTGGTAATTACGGTGATATCTATAACCGCCACTTTGGACCGGATACACCTGCGCCGCTGGATCGTGACTTGAATAATCTCTGGACAAAAGGCGGGTTACTCTACGGATTACCTGTCCGTTAACCCGCTAAATCACGGGAGTAAACTCAGACTACCGGACTTACTCCGCAAAACGACGTTACCGGCGGTTTTCTCTTCGGGTTCTCCCTGTCGGGTAACGTATTGAAAACAGGCGACGACCTGAAATAAAAGACATATCGGTAATGAAATCACCACAAAAAGCGCTATCGCCTGCACATACGCCTTTATTTTCAGGGAAACGTCCTCATCGTCTGGTGAACATGTTTGACAGCAAGTCACTGCGCGCCTGGTTTTATCAATGCCTGCTGGGAATGCTGATCGTCGTCTTCAGCTACTGGCTGTATACCAATGTGGTCGATAACTTACGCTCACAGAATATCGCGACCGGTTTCAGCTTCCTGAATCATGCGGCACAATTCGCCATCGGTGAAAAGCTTATCGATTTCACCCCGCGTGACAGCTACGCGCACGCCGTTGCCGTGGGATTACTGAACACGCTCTATGTAACATTTTGCGGTATTGTTCTCGCCACAACGCTGGGTTTCTCGGTGGGGATCGCACGGGTTTCCCGTAACTGGCTGCTAGCCAGGCTTGCCGGGGGCTACATCGAAATGATGCGCAATATCCCGGTCATCCTGCAAGTGATCTTCTGGTCCGTTGTCATCCGTAATCTCCCCTCGCCGCGTGAGGCTATAGAACTCGGCAGTCTGGGTTTTCTCACCAACCGCGGGCTGTCTTTCACACAGCCTGCCGCCCACGCAGGCTGGCTGTGGACCGGTATCGCCCTGTTCACGGCATTGCTCATCAGCCTGATGTTGACGCGCGTAGCCCGCTACCTGCGCGAGTACCATGGCAGAACATTGCCCGTTAGGGGGCTGTCGCTGGCCCTGATTGTGGGCCTTCCCTTATTGGTGTGGTGGCTTTCCGGCAGCCCGGCGCAGCTCGAACGCCCTGTCCTGCGCGGGTTCAACTTTCAGGGCGGCTTCACCGTCAGTCCTGAATTTACGTCCCTGCTGCTGGGTATTTCGCTCTATTCGTCGGCATTTATCGCAGAAATCGTACGCGCCGGCATTCAATCGATCCCCAGGGGACAACTGGAAGCGGCGCGCGCGTTGTCATTTTCGCCCTGGCACATGATGCGCTATATCATCATTCCGCAGGCGATGCGCGTGATCGTTCCGCCGCTGACCAGCCAGTATGTCAGCCTGTCCAAAAACAGTTCGATTGCGGTCGTCGTGGGTTATCCGGAACTGGCAAATATCAGCAATACACTGATGAACCAGACTGGTCAGGCACTGGAAGTCATCGCCATCATGATGGTGGTTTACCTGACTGTCAGTATCGTGACGTCGTTGTTGATGAATATCTTTAACCGTGCCGTTGCCATCAAAGAGCGTTGAGGAACACCGTATGTTATTTTCAACATTGCCACTCGCCTCCGTCAACCCGCGGCTCCGTAAGTCCTTACTGTGGCTGCAATGCCATTTATTCAGCAGCGTACCGCAAACCCTATTGACGCTACTGCTGGTCGCCCTGCTGTGGATAGTCGGCGGTAAACTGATTCGTTGGGGAATGCTCGACGCCGTCTGGCAGGCTGCCGATCCTGACGTGTGCCGTGCGGCGGCGGGCGCCTGCTGGGTCGTTATTGCCGAGAAACATCGTCCCATTCTGTTCGGGCTCTATCCTTACGAGCAGCACTGGCGTCTGGTGATTGCCATGTTGATCTGGTTTCTGGTTCTCGGTCTATCACTGATGCCACGCTTCTGGCACAGCCGTATTTTGCTGCCCTTATGGACCGCCGCCGTCATCGGGATCGCGATATTGATGAGTGGAGGGATTTTCGGTCTGTCCTACGTCCCGTCTACGGAATGGGGTGGATTGCCGCTTACCCTGTTGCTTTTCAGCGGCACCGTAACGATCGGCATGCCGATTTCCGTTCTGCTGGCGTTGGGGCGTCGCTCTCCATTGCCATTCCTGCGCGGTCTCTCGGTCATTTTCATCGAAAGTCTGCGAGGCGTTCCGCTGATCACCATTCTGTTTGTGGCTGTTAACGTTTTTCCGCTTTTCCTGCCGCAAGGGATGGAAATCAATAAGCTGTTACGCATCGTTATCGGCATCGCCCTGTTTTTTGCCTGCTATCAGGCCGAGGTGATCCGCGGCGGATTGCAATCTGTTCCGCGCGGGCAATACGAAGCGGCCACAGCGCTCAATCTGGGGTATTGGCATACGACGACAAAGATCATTCTGCCGCAGGCGCTGCGCATCTGTCTGCCGGCGATGACCAACCACATTATCGCCGCGATGAAGAACACCTCGTTTGTCATTATCATCGGGTTGTTCGATATTCTCACGGCCACCAGTTCGGTGATGCAGGATCCGCTTTGGCGTCGCTATTACATTGAAACCTATATTTTTATTTCGGCTATCTATCTGCTGTTCGGTTTTTTACTCTCACGCTATGCGCTGTGGGTAGAAAGACGCATTGACGCCAGTCGTAATCCTGAAGTGCTTAACCACGGAGCTTTGTCATGAGTCGTTCACCTTCCACCGAACCAGTAATTGAAATCAAATCCGTCAGTAAATGGTATGGCGACTTTCAGGCGCTCAATAACGTATCGCTGAACGTGGCCAAAGGGGAACGCGTGGTGATCTGCGGACCTTCCGGCTCCGGCAAATCCACACTGATTCGCTGCATTAACCGGCTGGAAGAACATCATCAGGGACACATTCTGGTTAACGGCATTGAGATGAATGACAACATCAAAAACATCAACCGAATCCGCCTGAGTATTGGTATGTTGTTCCAGCAATTCAACCTGTTCCCGCATCTGAGCGTACTGGATAACCTGATTATCGGCCCGACGCTGGTCAGGCAGATGAAAAAGCAACAGGCGACCGAACTGGCCATGCACTATCTGGAAAAGGTGCATATTGCCAATCAGGCACATAAATTCCCACTCCAGCTTTCAGGGGGCCAGCAGCAGCGCGTCGCTATTGCCCGCGCCCTGTGTATGCAGCCGGAAATCATGCTGTTTGATGAACCGACCTCCGCACTCGACCCGGAGATGATCAAAGAGGTGCTGGACGTTATGCTTGATTTAGCGGAGTCGGGAATGACGATGATCGTCGTTACTCATGAAATGGGATTCGCGAAAACCGTCGCGGACAACGTGATCCTGATGGCTGACGGCAGCATTGTTGAATCCGCGCCACCACAAACCTTTTTCAATACCCCGTCACACCCGCGGACACAACAGTTTCTGGATCAGATACTTAGTCATTAACGGGGAAGATTGTCGTCGGTTAGAGACAGAATAGCGGTGGTAAAATTAATTTATTTTATATCAATGGATTAGGCGTCTCTTTTTCACGACAGGACGCTAAACAATGCCGGTGTTCCACCGGCATTGGGGGTTGGCTTAACGGGACGTCAACTGCTCCAGACTTTGTTTCGCTATCTGATACAGATAGTGCGCCGTCGGGAACAGCGCGCGATCGTCCACGCGGAATTTAGGATGATGCAGTGCATACGGGCCGCCAGAGCCCACCATCATAAAGGTGCCGGGCAGCTTTTGCTGATAGAAGGCAAAATCCTCGCCAATCGGGCTGGCATCGACACGACGCGCTTCAAAGCCTTCTTCACTCGCCACTTCCAGCGCGAAATCGACCCATTCTGCCGTATTGACCACCGATGGCGGCCCTGCATGCCAGATAAACTCGATTTCCGCGCCAAAAGTGCTGGCAATACCTGCCACGATTTGCCGGAAACGCTGTTCAATCAGATCGCGAACCTCCTGGCTGAAGGTTCTCACCGTCCCTTCGAGATAAGCCGTATCGGGGATCACGTTCCAGGTACTGCCGCTGTGCACCTGAGTAATCGACACCACGGCATTGTTATCAGAAGGAACGGTACGACTGATGATGGTCTGCACCGATGAAATCAGCTGACCCAGAATAACAATCGGGTCGTTGCCCTCGTGCGGCTTCGCCGCATGGCAACCTTTGGCGGCAATCTTGATTTCAAAGCGATCAACGCCAGCGGTCAATGCGCCCTCTTTGCCGCCAATCACCCCAACCGGCAGCGTCGGATCGTTATGAATACCAAAAATTGCCGCGGCGTTGTCCAGTGCGCCGGTGGCAATCACTTCCGGCGCGCCCAGCCCCGTTTCTTCGGCTGCCTGAAACAGAATACGCACGGTGCCTTTCAGCTCCGGCTCAATTTTCTTCAGCAGAATCGCCGCGCCCAGCGCAGCGGAAGAGTGAAAGTCATGCCCACAGGCGTGCATGACGCCTTTGCTGGTTGAGGTGAATTCCACGCCTGACTCTTCTTCGATAGGCAGGGCGTCGATATCGGAACGCACGATCACCAGCGGACCTTCCTGCTGACCGCCGATTTCCGCGACCAGCCCCGTTTTCAGCGGTAATTCGAGAATACGGATCCCTTCTTTTTCCAGAACTTCTCTGATCTTGCGCGTTGTTTCAAATTCCTGGTTTGATAATTCAGGATGCCGATGCAGATCGTGTCGGAATGCCTGAATAAACTGAGCCAGCGGCTCATGCTGAGATGCTATTTTCATTAATGCTTACTCCACATTATCCGCCCTGTTTACGGGCGTGCAGGTTGCCGGTCCGTCAGGGTACTTTTTGTTTGTTTTTGGGTTAAATATCGTACTCAACCGGCTCGGAGATCTTGGTCAGTTGACGCAGGAAACGCTGTGTCTGCGGGTTATCGGAAAAACTGATCACTTTTTCCGCCGGGCCTTCTTCAACAATATGACCGTCCGCCATGAAGATGACCCGATCGGCCACTTCCTTAGCGAACTGCATCTCATGCGTCACAATCACCATGGTGGTGTTGTTTTTTGCCAGCTTCTGAATCACCTGCAACACTTCATGCACGCGTTCCGGGTCCAGCGCCGACGTTGGCTCATCGAACAGAATCGCTTTCGGATCCACCGCCAGTGCCCGCGCAATACTGACCCGCTGCTGTTGCCCGCCGGATAACGTCACCGGATACTGCGCCGCCTGCGGCAATAGCCCCACCTGTTCCAGCAATGCCAGTCCAATCTCGGTGGCTTGCTTTTTCGGCATTTTCTTCACCACGATCAACGCTTCCGTGACGTTTTCCAGCGCCGTCTTGTTTTTGAACAGATTGTAATTCTGGAATACCATCGCCGTCTGACGACGCAGGGCGTAGGCCTCTTTGGTTGAATAACGGCGCGTATCCAGCAATTGCTCGCCGATCTCAATCGTGCCTGACTCGGGTGTTTCCAACAGATTCAGACAGCGCAACAACGTAGATTTACCGGAGCCGGAGGGGCCGATGATAGCCACGACTTCACCTTTCGCGATATCCAGGCTGATATCGTTCAGCACCACCTGATCGCCAAAGCTTTTAGTGAGATTCTTTACACTGATCATTTCAGCCCCTTATCGCTGTAGCGAGTGATTCAGTTTCTTTTCCAACTGTTTTTGCAGCCAGGCATAAACGATGATCACCAACCAGTAAATCAAACCCACCACCAGGAAGGTTTCGAAGAAACGCAGTGATTCTGCGGCAATCATCTTGCCTTCCGCAAACAGCTCGGATACGCCCAGCGCGAACGCGACCGACGTGTCTTTAATCAGGGAAATAAACGTGTTGCCCGTCGCGGGTAACGCATTGAGCATGGCCTGGGGCAACACAATCCGGCGATAAATCTGCGCCTTGTTCATGCCGATGGATAACCCAGCCTCTGTCTGGCCGAAATCCACCGAGGCCAGCGCCGCCCGGAATATCTCCGCCATATAAGCCGACGTTTTCAGACTGAAACCAATAATGGCTGCCGTCATCGCATCAAGGTTGGATAACCCCGGGAAAATCTGCGGCAGACCAAAATAGATGATAAACAGCTGCACCAGAGAAGGAATACCGCGGAATAGAGAAATGTAGAGCTCTACGATTTTCACCACGATGATGTTTTTGGTTTCACGAACCAGCGCCAGTACCAGACCGATAACCATGGCAAACAACATCGACACCACCGCAAGCAGCAGCGTGGTCGGTAAATAGCTTAGTACCTGGGGGAAGACCTTTAGCAGGTAGGCGAGATCGATATTCATGAGTCATACCATTGATACTGCCATCGGTGCTGTATTCCCGTCATACTTCAAGCTGCATACGCTTTGCGCTGTTCAAAACGACAACGTTTTGTCCTGCAACCCGAATTATTTCGGGTATCGCCGCACCGACGGCATTAAAATTATCGTGAGCGTGCCACGAATTACTGAGCAGAAGGCGGTGTCGTGATATCTTCACCAAAATATTTAATCGCCAGCTCTTTCAAACGCCCATCATCACGCATTTTATTCAGTTCTTCATCAAACTGTTTACGTAAGACATCACCCTGTTCGTTTTTATGGAACGGGAAACTGACTTCTTCTACCACCAGCGAATTACCGACCAGCTTGAACGGCAGATTGCGCTTGTTAATTTCCGCCAGCAAAATCGGACGGGAATTCACATAACCTTCAACACGTTTGGACAAGGCGTCATTCATCGCACCGTCGCGCGTTTCATAAGTACGAATAGTTACGCTGCCATCAGGAAATGCTTTCTTTAAGTTGTTGATATGATTGGAGCCCAACACGCCGGCAACGGTTTTCCCTTTCAGATCATCCAGCGTATTGATATCGGCGTTGTCCTTATGAGTCACAATCTGGCTGCCGTAGTAACTGTAAGGCTGTGCGAAATTGTATTTCTCCTGGCGTGCCGGGGTAATTGCCACCACGTTAGCCACCGTATCCAGTTTACCCGCTTCCAGTTGCCCCATCAGGCCGCTGAAATCGGCCGTCACCCACTCAACCTTGTAGTTCAGATCCTTGGCGATAGCTTCCGTGACTTCAACATCAAAACCGACCAGTTTATTATCCTGCTTGAAGCCGCTGGGATAGCTCTGGCCGGTTGACCCTACTTTCAACACTTTCTCTCCCTGGGCTGCATCCTGAGAATCACAGCCAGCCACAAGAAAAGCTGTCGTTAGCGCTAAAACAGACAACGTTAATTTTTTCATTATCATGCCTCTATTTTGAATTTCTTTTTTTCCACTGGTTATACAGTTGGTCATCAAGGATTTTTTCCATAAAGATCGTCAGGTGTCCTTTCCCCAAATCAGCTTGCCCGACTTCCCTGAAACCATAATTTTTATACATTTCAATCAACCACGGATGGCTTTGCGCAGTCCCCAACGACACGGCGGGAGCCTTAAGCTGAGCAATCAAAATATTCTGCTCGAGCCAGGTCATCATTTGCTTACCCAGCCCCTGCTTTTTATAGTCAGGATGGGTGGCAAACCACCCCAGATGCGGCAAACCATAAGGGCCAGGCTCTGGCCCCCAGGGATAGCGGATGGAGAATGAAGACACCATAACGCCGTTCTTCTCCATCACGTACACGCCGTGAGACGAAATGTGTTTGCGAACCATTTCAATGTCCGCATGCGCGGCAGAGAAATTGATGCCTAGCTGACGTATCGGTTCAAAAGCAGCCAATGCCAGTGCCAGAAAGGGTTCATCATCCTCCAGCGTAGCCTGGCGGAATACGGTACTCATGATGTCACCTTCTACGCAGACAGCAGGCCGGATTTATCCGCATAGCGGATCACCTCATCCACTTTCTGGGGCGCACTCCCCAGATAGTTGGCCGGATTCAGCCACTCTTCCAGTTCAGCAGACGTCAGTTGTTCCGACAACACCGGGTGTTCCAACAGGACGGATTTGAATGACTGGTTCTGCTCGAATGCCTGCATGGAGCATTCGTAAACCAGATGGTGAGCCGTCTGTTTACCCAAACGTTTACCAATCTCAAACATCACTTTCTCGGACAGCAGCAAGCCGTTTTGCAGTTCCAGGTTCGCCAGCATCTGTTTCTCATTCACCGACATGCCGCGCAGAATACCCAGTGCATTCTGAAGCTGTGCCGACAGATAAATGTTGATTTCCGGTAATGCGATCCACTCCGCACGCCAGCTCATTGCATCACGCTCATGTTCCACTTTCATGGATTCATGAATCAGCGCGGCGCTTTTAAACACCGGCGCAGTCAGGCTTGCCAGCCCTTCCAGTGCGGCCGGATTACGTTTGTGCGGCATCGTCGTGGAACCGATTTTACCCTCGGAGAAAGGTTCTTCGATTTCATTGATTTCGGTACGCATCAGGTTATACAGCTCGTTGCCGATCTTGCCCAGAGTACCGCTGATCAATACAACGACAGAGGCGTACTCGGAGAAACGATCGCGAGCGGACTGCCAGCCGATGTTTGGCGTATTCAGGCCCAGCTTATCCAGCGTCAGACGCTCGATATCCGGCCCTTTATCGCCGAAGGAAGCATAAGTCCCGATGGCGCCGTTAATGTTGCCGACCAGCACGCGTTCTTTAATTTCACTCAGGCGTTCGAGGTGACGGACAAACTCATCCAGCCAGACCGCCAGCTTAAAACCGAACGTGGTCGGCAGCGCTTGCATGCCGTGAGTACGACCGGTCATCAGCGTGTATTGGTATTTTTTCGACAGGCGTTTTAATTCGACCGCCAGCAGTTGAGTATCACGGAAAACAATGTCAAAAGATTGCTTTAGTTGCAGAACGGTAGCCGTATCGACAATATCCTGCGTGGTTACGCCATAATGGATAAATTCGCCGGCCGCGCCACACTGCTTCTGGATCGCAGTAATCGTCGGCATCAGAGAATGTTTCATGCGGACAGCATCTTTCGCAATCTCTTCCACATTCAGCGTGCTGGCATCCGCTTTTTCGGCGATGGTCTGTGCCGCTTCCTGCGGGATAACGCCAAGCTCCCCTTCAGCCAACGCCAGCGCCACTTCCACTTCAACCTGCTTTGTCAGACGATGATGTTCTGACCACACGTCCCGCATTTCAGGCGTGCCAAAATTATTCCCTATAAGAAGAAAATCAATAAGATGTGATGCCATAATAGCTTACTCGTTTGTTTGGATTTATCAGGCGGGGTTTTGTCGTTGTTCTAAGTTCTAATCTTGGGAATATAACATGCGCCATATAGCCCCGATATAACTTCTGGATCTATCTTAGATCCAGAAGGTCGGATATGCGGAGCGCGTCAATGGCGCGTCGTAGCGACATACATTGCGCCAGCAATTCGGCATCGGGCCGCCCATCACCATAGGCAAGGGGGGATTTTATGGTTAACACGAGGATTCCTTCATTTTCTTTTTACCAATAACCCGTGCTTAGGCTATTGGTAATTCAAACTGCAAAAGGCGAACAAGTAAACGGAATAAATTATAACGCTAAGATATAAACCCCTTTTTTTTGTGAATGATATAGTCCCTTGCGGATACGCCGTATCGATCCCCTTTAAATAACAATGTGCTGATAAGGTGGTGTCCCATTTAATTTCAGACAGGAACACCACCATGAAAAAAACATTCTCCACCGGCCTAAAAACCATACTATTTGCGATAGGGATATCCGTCGCGCTCACCGGGTGTGATAATTCCGCTTCCACCGACCAGGAAAATATCTTGCGTATCGGCACCACCGGACAAAGTTTCCCCGGCTCTTATAAGGAAAATAATAAATTGGTCGGTTACGACGTTGATGTCGCGGAAGCCATTGCCAAGGAATTAGGATACAAGATCCAATGGACAACGGCCGATTTCAGTGGGTTATTGGGCCAATTAGAAGCGGGCAAACTTGACACCATCGCAAATAATTTCGTCAAAACAACCGAGCGCCAGAAAAAATACAATTTTTCCGATGCCTATTTAAATTATGCATCGCAAATCGTCACCAGCGTAAAAAATGAAAATATCCAGTCGATAGCCGATTTAAAAGGTAAAACCATTTCGGGCGTATTAGGATCGACGCACCTCACCAACTTGCGTAATGCCTTTCCTGATAACAGCATCACCATTCGGACCTATGAAACGCGTGATGCCGCCGTCAGTGATGTGATAAACAATAGAGTGCAAGGCTATGTGAATTCCCGCCCGATCTTATTAGCGGAAATCAATAAACATCAATTGCCGCTCAAACTGGTTGGCGAACCGCTGTCCAATGAAATAGTCAGCTTCCCCTTTGCCAAAACGCCTGAGGGAGACAAACTCCTCGCCGGCTTTAATGAAAAACTCAATGTATTACACCAAAACGGTCAGCTGAAAACGTTGGCAGAGCAATATTTCGGTAGTGATGATGTCGTGGCTAATTAATTAACGAAACGATTAAATCGCCAGGGACAACAAATAGCGCCCCTGGCGATTTAATATCAATTTGGATAATACTGGCGAAAAAAAAGCACATCTTTCGATGTGCTTTTTTTAAAATTGGTCGGCGAGAGAGGATTCGAACCTCCGACCCACTGGTCCCAAACCAGTTGCGCTACCAAGCTGCGCTACTCGCCGAATATACTGCTTTATTGCTTAAGCATCACTGACGCTTATCGTTTGTGTGGTGCGAAGAGAGGGACTTAAACCCTCACGTCCGTTAAGACACTAACACCTGAAGCTAGCGCGTCTACCAAGTCCGCCACCTTCGCATAACCATAAATCACAAACTTGAATCTGGGGTGGCTAATGGGACTCGAACCCACGACAACTGGAATCACAATCCAGGGCTCTACCAACTGAGCTATAGCCACCATAAACCACGCTTTACTACCTTTACGTACTATTTGTTACGCGGTACTTCCTTTACGGGGTAATTGTACCACCGCAGCTCTTGCACACAACTTAGTGGTGCGCCCGACAGGATTCGAACCTGAGACCTCTGCCTCCGGAGGGCAGCGCTCTATCCAGCTGAGCTACGGGCGCTTAGCGCCGTTGCGGGAGGGGATACTACGGATTTAACGAGTGCCTGTCTAGTGCTTTTTTATCGAAATGACGTGTTTGCTTATGCTTTGCTCATTTCGAGTTAAATAACGTACAAATCCGTTTTCCCCTCCCCAAAAAACTACGATTTCACCCCGATTATCGCCGTTTTTTTACCCAGTCCCAGCGCAAAATAGCAAAGGCTAACAAGCGCTAAAAACGCCATACCGACAATTAATGACATTCGCGTATCAATATTTATGTACATTCCTACCAGAACACACAGTAAAAACGCCATCGTCAAATAGTTCACCCAGGGGAAAAGGATCGATTTGAATGGATGGTTCACCAAAGCCGCGCGATGCTGTTCACGAAAACGCAGTTGGCTAATCAGCACCACAAACCACGGCACCATGCCCGGCAGCACGCTGGCGCTATACACATAAACAAATACCTTCTCTGGATTAGGGATGATGTAGTTCAGCAACGATCCCGCCATCAGGCAGAGAATGGATATCGCCACCCCCGTCGCCGGAACGCCGCTAACCGTCACTTTACCCAACCATGCCGGCAGTTGGCGGTTATTAGCCAGTGAATAAAGCATACGCCCACAGCTGTACATACCGCTATTGCAACCGGATAGCGCCGCCGTTAAGACAACAAAATTAATAATCCCCGCCGCGGCGGTAATGCCAATTTTCGCGAAGGTTAAAACGAATGGGCTACCAGACGTACCGATTTCATTCCACGGGAAGATGGTCACGATGACAAAAATCGCCCCCACGTAGAAAATCAGTATGCGCCATAAAATATTATTGATGGCGCGTTTCAGCGTTACCTGTGGATTTTTGGCTTCCCCCGCCGTGATCCCGACCAGCTCAACGCCCTGATAAGACGCGACCACCAGACACAGCGCAAACAGCAAACCTTTCCAGCCACCGGCAAGGAAACCTCCGTGCGCGGTCAAATTGGTAAAACCGGTCGCCTGCCCGTGGTTACCGAAACCGAAGAAAATTACGCCCAATCCGACCACGATCATCGCAATAATGGTCGTAATTTTAATCATCGCGAACCAGAACTCGATTTCACCATACAGCCGTACCGCCGCAAGATTTGCCCCTGCGACAAGCGCAACCGCCGCAATCGCCGGTATCCATTGCGGCAATTCGGGGAACCAGTACTGAACATACACCCCAATCGCCGTGATTTCGGAAATTCCGACCGCCATCCACATGAACCAGTAACCCCACGCGGTGAGATAGCCGAAAAAGGGATTCATATATTTGTGGGCATACACTGCAAAAGAGCCCGCAACAGGCTCCAGATACAGCATCTCGCCCATGGAGCGCATGATAAAGAAAACGAATATCCCCGCGACAATATACGCCAGCAGGACCGATGGCCCTGCCCATTTCAGCGCACTGGCCGCCCCCATAAATAGCCCGACACCGATCGTGCCTCCCAACGCAATCAGCTCAATATGCCGTGCTTCCAAGCCTCGATGGAGCTTTTCCTGTTTTACATCTTCTGCCATAAATCCTCTGTCTTTACTATGTTGTGTTTCTCCCGGCTGCTGCCGGTTTTTGTTGTTATCAGCCACCCAATGCACAACCGTAATCCCTGCGCACTCCCTAAAATCAGCGGCCGTGAAGATACCGTAATATGAGTTGGAATGACATATCAGGTATGACGGCATCAACAGACAGATAGAATTCTGTATCTCTTATCGATTGGCAAACAGGCAAGTAAAACCGAATAAGCATAAAAAGCTAGTTTTATATGCTAAGGAAGAAGGTTGGAGCGAGCGATTGTCGCTCCAGTTGAAGAAAAACTACAAACGGCCGCTGTAATGATAGGCAAGATACTTCAATAGCTTCAGCTGCCGGAAAATACGGCTCGGCTGGGAGACCAGACGATAGAGCCATTCCAGCCCCAGATTTTGCCAGGCCAGCGGCGCGCGTTTCACATGTCCGGTAAAGACATCGTAGGTGCCCCCCACGCCCATGTATAAAGCGTCAGGGTAGTGACTACGGCAATCGCGCATCAGAATTTCCTGCCGGGGCGATCCCATCGCCACGGTGACAATCTGTGCGCCGCTGGCACGAATACGCTCAAACAGCGCATCGCGCTCTGCCGGGGCGAAATAACCATTTTGACTACCGACAATATTGACGTTCCACTGAGCCCGAAGCTTTGCTTCTGTTTGGGTCAATACGTCCGGCTTACCCCCGACCAAGAAAACCGGCGTCCCTTCCCGGCCGGCACGCTGCATCAGCGCTTCCCACAAATCGGCGCCCGCAATACGGCTCACATCAGCCTGCGGATATTTGCGGCGAATCGAGCGAACAATACTGATCCCGTCCGCATATTTGTATTCCGCCTTTTCCAGCAATGCGCGCAGGGCGATATCTTTCTCGGCCGTTAAGACTTTTTCGGCGTTAATGGCCACCAGCGTACCGGTTTTTACCCGTCGATCGGCAAACAGATAGTCAACAAATTGCGCCATGTGACGAAATCCGTGGATAGCTAAACCACGGATCGAATACTGAGGGATAACTGCTTTTTCTTCCATTCTCAATCCTTTACGGCACGCTGCGCGTGGGTGTGGCCGGCGGCGTGGTTGACGGCGTAACCTGTGGCCGGGAGCGCAACAGGCGCTGCCTGATTAAACCTGCACTTTCCAGCAGCCAATACAGCAATTTGGCCACCAGCAGACAAAGGCCAAAGATGAGGCAGAAAAACACGACGCGTGAAACAAACGCATCAACCCCTTCACGCGTCAATACGATGATATTAAACACCGCCCCAAAGCAGAACGCTTGCAGAACGGCCGCCTTGTATCGATTACTGTCGTTTTTGCCCAGTTCATAAACCCAGTCGAACCATTTGATAATCAATCCAACGGCAATCGCACCCAGCGGAATGAACAGCACCCCGCCCATCACCACCAGTGAGCCTAATAACGTTGGAGAAATTGCCAGTCCGGAATGGTTATTCAATACTTCCCAGGTAAAGTAGTTAGCGCTGTTCAATACCAGATTCGGGCGTTCAGGCCACAGCCAGGAAGGAATATACACGTAGAAATCACGCA
This sequence comes from Brenneria roseae subsp. americana, assembly GCF_003115815.1. Lineage (NCBI taxonomy): Bacteria > Pseudomonadati > Pseudomonadota > Gammaproteobacteria > Enterobacterales > Pectobacteriaceae > Brenneria > Brenneria roseae. The sequence continues at coordinate 190,741 of NZ_QDKJ01000009.1, forward strand.
CGATAGGCGCAAGTCCCTGAAAATCGATTTTATCGTAATTCTGCCACAATAACGCCAGATTCTCCCACGGAGAGAACGTATCGCGAGTCAGGTACAGAAAGGTATAAAACGCTTCATCACCGCTGACATCCATGCCGTAGCGCTTAAGCGCCAGCCAGAACATGCCCACCACGCCGAACATCCCTGCCGCCGCCAGCATCCACAGCGTTATCCAGCCCCGCACGATGCCAATAAACAGGAACAGCGCGAAAGCAATAATCACATTCGCCCGCGTCCCTCCGACGATGACATAAGTCAGCATGCCAAATGCCACGGTCCCGATAAGAAACAGCAGCCAGGCCCGCTGCGTCTGACGCAGGAAATACACCACCAGCATGGCCGGAATAAAGAAATAGAAAAAGCGCTTCAATGCCACACCGGAGACTTCACTGGAAAAGATCTGACTGTAAGAACGCAGTTTGAACAGCAGAAAACCGTTGTTGAGGAAGAACATCCCCACCGTCGCTATCGCGATCAGCGCCAGCAACACCCAGGTCAGATTCGTTTCCACCCGGTTCATGGTAAGAAAAGGCGGACGTATAACGCTCGTTTTCCTGCGCAGGCGGGTTTTATAACTGACATAGTAAATAGCGTAAAACGCCGTCGCGGAAAGCAGCGCCTGCAGTAAATACGGGACGGGCACCACCTCAACGCCAAAACGGAAGATCAATACGCAGGTGAACGGAAAACCGAAATAGAACGTCAACAGATAAAGCAGCGAAAACAAGACATTGAAGTTAAAACGAACACGACGAAACTCCTGCCAGGTCAGCGTCAGAATAAAAATGACCGAAATAAGGTAAACCACGAACAGGCCACCAAATTGTCCCAGCGTCATGTTGGTTCTCCCGCCGCCAGCGCCAGAGCCTGCCGCCAACCTTGCAGATAGTTAGGGTTAAAGAACGCGATTTGATGCTTATCAACGGATATCAACTGACGCTGAGCTTCACGAACCAGCGCTTCATCCAGATTATCACCGTAAAACAGCACCGGCAGATGCTGCTGCGCCAAATCCTGCCAGAAAGGGTTCTTCCGGCTAATGACAAAAGGCACGCCAAACTGAATCAGCAGGCACAGCGTACCGATACCCTGTTGACGGTCAAAAATAAAGTAACCTAAATCGCAGGTGCGCAGCATATTCAGATAATCATCAAACGCCAGCTGATCTTTCAATAGCTGAAAATGTTTCACGCCGAACAGCGCCAACCCTTCTTCCTCAACCTGCGCAATGTAGGATGCGTTATTTGCCGGATAGCCCATCGGCACGATCACCCGAACATTAGTGCCGAACTGCTTATGAATGGCGCGCAACGCTTCCTGGTGACGATTGGTGCGATCGCCGGAATTACCGACCAGAATAGTCAGCGGCCCCGCCAGCGGCTTGTCCGCCTCTATGCCCGTCAACGCGGGATCCATTCGCGTCGGGAAATAAAGCAACGATGTGGGTACGTGAGGATATCGCTGCTGATACCACGCTAAATCGCCCTGCGTCGCAAAGACGTGTCCGATCCGCTTTTGCGCCAGACGCCGCAGCAGATAAAACAAGCGATACTTCAAACCACTGTCTTCTTCGTACAAATCAGCGCCCCAGACGTGCCAATAAACCTGTGCCGGCTTGATGTTACCGCTCAGCAGCGCCAGCCACAGCGTGGGATTAAATTGCCCGTGCAGAAAAAAACGCGTATTCCGATCGGCCTTTGCTTTCGTCATCACCGCCTGAGCCAGCGTCTTTTTATCCGCATACGTTTCAATATCAAGGGCCGGAAAATCCGCCAGCGGCAACGCGCCGCGCGTCGCCACCATAAAATGTCCCACCTGTTGTTGCGGCAATTCATTCGCCAGAACATCATTAAAGAAACGTAAAACGGTCTGGTTATGGTGTGGGATATCAGATCCCAGGACATGAATCAGTGTCGTCATGCTCGCCTACGGTAAATAATGAATACGCTACAACAAAGCAAAAAATAGACCAGATACGTTGCCATATACGCCTGCGCCGCACCCAATGCGCCATGTCGGGGGATCAGCCAGTGCGCAAACCCGGTAAGCAGCAGAAACTGGCTCACCTCCGTCAGCAGATAAAAACGCAACGCAGCTTTGGCTATCACCAGATAACCAAATACGTAAGCGCCTACTTTCATTACATCGCCCACCAGTTGCCAGGCGAACAAGTCTCTCATCGCGGTAAACTGGCTGGAAAACAACAGCCAGATAGCAAAATCACGCAACAGCCAGACACCAAAACTGACCGCAGCCACCACGGGCAGTACAAACTTCAACGACCGGACGATTTCCTGCGCCAATGCCGTTTTATCCGTCAGGCGTGAGAGCGTCGGTAGCAGATAAACGGTGAACGATGCGGTAATAAATTGCAGATAAGCATCAGAAATACTGCTGACGCCTTGCCAGATACCGACATCGTCCCAGCTGTAGTGTTCCGCCAACAGGTTACGCATCATGATATACGCAACGGGCAGCGTCACGGCGGTCATCAGCGCCATCAGCGTGAACTTGCCGAGATGACCCGCAATCGCCTTGTCCCAGGATGGTTTCAACAACGACAGCGAGAGCGGTGTACGCCGCAACATCAGCCAGCCCGCCGGTAAAACCACCAGCGCTGGCACCAATGCCAGCCCGGCCAACGCGCCACGGTATCCGCCCAGCGAAAAGCACAGCCAATAGGCAGCCAGGCCAATCAGGCTGCCGCTGATGACGGCCAGCGCATTCCCGACAGCATCACGGTAACCTTTCAGTATTGCCAGAAACAGGTTGGCATAGGCGATGCCCATCTGGATAAAAGCCAGCGCCCGCACCACATCCCGATATTCATCGTGTCCAAACAGCGCGTTAGCGATAGGACGCGAGGCAAACAGAAATACCGCAGCCAGCAGCGTGGAAAATCCCAGAACCAGCACGACGGCGGTGCCAAGCAAGGGCGTTAATCGGTCCGGCTGCTGGTGATATTCCGCAACGTACTTGGTCACGCCGTTAAAAATACCGGCGCCAGACAGAACACCCAGCACGGTAATAAGCTGGCGGAAATTACCCGCCTGCCCAACCCCGCTGGGCCCGAATGCCACCGCCAACAGTTTGACGACTATCAGCCCCGCGCCGATTTTTATCAGCGTGGAGCCCGCCGTCCAGATTGACGCTTTCGCTAACGACATATCAGGAGAAGAAGCTCAGGGCGGTATTGATTACCGTACGCTGATTGACGTCAGGCAGGTTGTAGAACAGCGGCAGACGTACCAGACGTTCACTTTCCTGCGTGGTATAACGATTTTCGCCGACAAAATGTCCAAAATTCAGCCCGGCAGGACAATCGTGCAGCGGAATATAATGAAAGACCGTCAGAATTTCGGCTTCTTTCATATAATTGATAAAGGCGCTTCGATCTTCCGCATCGCGCAGTTTGATATAAAACATATGCGCATTGTGAATACAGCTGCCCGGCACCGTCGGCAATGTGATGCGGCCGGCATCAGCCAGCGATTTGAACGCGGCATAATAGTTTTGCCACAGACGTAAACGGCGTTCATTAATCGGTCGGGCGGCTTCAAGCTGCGCCCACAGATAAGCCGCCTGAATATCGGCCATCAGGTAGCTGGAGCCAATATCGCGCCAGGTATACTTATCAACCTGTCCACGGAAAAACTGACTGCGGTTAGTGCCTTTTTCACGCACGATTTCCGCCCGTTCAATCAGCCTTGAGTCATTAATCAGCGTCGCTCCACCTTCTCCGCCGGAGGTGTAGTTCTTGGTTTCATGGAAGCTAAAACAGCCGATATGGCCGATCGAGCCCAATACACGCCCCTTGTAGCTCGACATCACGCCCTGTGCGGCATCTTCAACCACAAACAGATCATATTTCTTCGCCAGCGCCATGATGGCGTCCATTTCACACGCGACGCCAGCATAGTGAACCGGCACAATAACGCGCGTTTTATCGGTAATCGCCGCTTCGATTTTCGTTTCATCGATATTCATGGTATCCGGACGAATATCGACAAATACAATTCTGGCGCCGCGTAACACAAAGGCGTTGGCGGTCGAAACAAAGGTATAACTCGGCATGATGACTTCATCACCGGGTTTGATATCCAGCAGGATTGCCGCCATTTCCAGTGAAGCCGTACAGGATGGCGTCAACAGCGCTTTCTTGGTACCGGAATAGTGCTCCAGCCACTGCTGGCAGCGACGGGTAAAACCACCGTCACCGCACAGTTTGCCGCTGCTCATGGCAGCCTGCATATAATCGAGTTCTGTACCCACAATCGGAGGCGCATTAAACGGAATCATGTGATCACCTGTATAACCAATAAGCCGTGCCCTCAACCCGGGCACCGCGACGAAGATAAAGACGAAGTGCCGCCACATTACCGACCTGTGTCGCGACCCGTAAACGCTGTATCCCTTGCTGCCGACACCACATTTCAGCAAGAACCATCAGTTGTGCACCCACACCGCGGGTGGTGACGTCCGGAAAAACGCCAAGTAACCCGATACGCGCTTCCCCATCACCAAGCTGGCGAATCGTCACCCAGCCCTGCGGCACACCCGCCTCGTTTTCAACCAACAGACACAGGTGATCAAAGGTGCCAAGCACGGCGTTTTCTATCCACCGGGCATAAAAACGGCCGCTGTCCGTTGGCTGATACCAGGGGAAACGGAAACGGCTCAGGGAGAAGACCTTTGCCGCCGCCTGCCGCAGCATCGGGATATCGGCGCTGCCGGCCACGCGCCAGCGAGGTAATACCGCCGTCGCGGGCGCATCGTCCAGCGACAGGCAGAGGTCGACTTCCCCTTCGACCAGACGAAAACCGATATTCGCCAATGCATCCGCCAGCGCCAGATTATCGGCCGGTATCTTAGCCTGCGTCAGCGTATAGCGCGTCAACGCTGCTGGCGTCAGGACGGGCGCGGAGGATGAAAAATTCAGCTTGCCGCTGACCAGATTGAAAAATTCACTTTCCCAGTTCAGCGGTTCAATCGTGGCGCGGATCGCAGACGCATCTGAGGACGTTGGCTTCCCCTCCGTCACAATGAAGTCAGAATTTTTCATATCCGCTCCTTATTCTTGTATAAACCCGCGCCGATCAGTCGTTCAGCCCCAAACGCTCGCCGGTATAGGAGCCATCCTGTACGCTGCGCCACCAGGATTCATTATTCAGATACCAGTTGACGGTTTTTCTCATGCCGGTTTCAAACGTTTCCTGTGGACGCCAGCCCAATTCACGCTCAATTTTACCGGCATCAATGGCGTAACGCATGTCATGACCGGGGCGATCTTTCACATAGGTTATTAAGTCACGGTAGCGCTGCACGCCCGCGGGTTTGTTGGGAGCCAGTTCTTCCAACAGCTCACAGATCGTCTGAACGACTTCGATGTTCTTACGTTCGTTATGACCACCGATGTTATAAGTTTCCCCAACGATACCTTCCGTCACGACTTTATAGAGCGCACGAGCGTGATCTTCGACGAACAGCCAGTCACGGATCTGGGCTCCATCGCCATAAACCGGCAGCGGCTTACCCGCAACCGCATTCAGAATTATCAGCGGGATCAGTTTCTCAGGGAAATGATAGGGACCATAGTTGTTGGAACAGTTAGTGATAATGGTCGGCAAACCGTAGGTACGTAGCCAGGCACGCACCAGATGATCGCTGGATGCTTTAGACGCGGAGTAAGGGCTGCTTGGCGCATAAGGCGTCGTTTCCGTGAACAGGTCATCGGTACCGTGCAAATCGCCGAACACTTCATCGGTCGAGATATGGTGAAAGCGGAACGCCGCTTTTGCTGCGGCTTCCATACCTTGCCAGTAATGACGTGCGGCCTCTAACAGATTGTAAGTACCCACTATATTGGTTTCGATGAACGCCGCCGGGCCATCAATAGAGCGATCGACGTGACTTTCCGCGGCCAGATGCATCACCATCGCTGGCTGATATTCGGCAAACACCCGATCGAGCGCCGCACGATCGCAAATATCTACCTGCTCAAAAGCAAAACGGGCGCTGTCCGCGATCGGCGCCAAAGAGGACAGATTGCCTGCGTAGGTAAGTTTGTCCACCACCACCACACTGTCCGGTGTCTCGGTCAGAACGTGCCTTACCAACGCTGAACCAATAAATCCGGCTCCGCCGGTAATTAAAATACGTTTCAACGCCACACTCCTTTTGTATCAATAACCCAATCTTGTTTAACGTCTTCGGGGTTAACGGCTTTGAACTGGCGGTGATCAACCAGCATCACCAGGACATCCGCATCCCGTAACGCCGACGCCGTATCGACCAACTGTACGTGCCCCGCCAGCGCAACAGGCAGTTGTTTCACATTAGGCTCTACCGCCAGCGTGGCGCCCGCATGCCACTGCGCGATCATTGCCGTAATTTCCACTGCAGGGCTTTCGCGCAGGTCGTCAATGTCCGGCTTAAACGCCAGACCAAAACAGGCGATCGTGACTTCGCTGGCGCGTTTGTCAGTCTGTGCCAGGTAATCCGCCACCGCCGCTTTAACCCGATCGACAACCCATAGCGGTTTGCCATCATTCACCAGCCTGGCCGTATGAATCAGTCTCGCCTGCTGCGGGTTCTGGGCCACAATAAACCACGGATCAACGGCAATGCAGTGCCCGCCCACACCAGGGCCGGGTTGCAGAATATTGACGCGGGGATGGCGGTTTGCCAATCGGATAAGTTCCCATACGTTAATGTTTTGCTCGGCGCAAATCAGCGACAGCTCATTGGCAAACGCAATGTTGACATCACGGAAGCTATTTTCCGTCAGCTTGCACATCTCGGCCGTGCGAGAGTTAGTGATTACACACTCACCTTCAAGGAAGATTTTGTACAGTTCACTGGCTCGTGCGGAGCACACCGGCGTCATACCGCCAATGACCCGATCGTTTTTAATCAGTTCGACCACGACCTGCCCCGGTAAAACGCGTTCGGGACAGTAGGCAATATTGATGTCGGCGGCGTCTCCCGCCTGCTGTGGGAAGGTTAGATCGGGGCGAACCTGAGCCAGCCATTCAGCCATCTGCTCCGTTGCGCCGACAGGCGAAGTCGATTCCAGAATGACCAAATCGCCTTTTTTAAGAACGGGAGCAATCGACTCCGCCGCAGCCTGTACATAAGCCATATCCGGTTCATGATCGCCTTTAAACGGGGTGGGTACCGCAATCAGAAACGCATCCGCCGCAACGGGTTTATTAAAGGCGCGTAGATAGCCATGCTCTACTGCCACTTTTACCAGCGTATCCAGATCGGGCTCGACGATGTGAATTTCACCCCGGTTAATGGTGTCCACCGCCTGCTTATTTACATCAATACCCACCACATTCTTTTTACGAGACGCAAATGCCGCTGCGGTCGGTAATCCGATATATCCCAGTCCAATAACGGAGATTGTGTCAAAACTCATAATGTCACCTGATATTTTTGTATGGCGGGCTATCCTGCCCGCCCCCTTCGGCCGTCGCAAGCGACGTTGAAAATTTCTCCCGGAAATTTTTTATGGCGGGATCAATCTGGTTCGCCCCTGCGGGACGCTTACTCATGCATGGGCAGGCGCGCGCTTTTCAACGCTTCAACAATACGCTGGCAGGCCTGACCATCGCCATAGGGGTTATGTGCACGACTCATCGTCTGGTATTCATTTTCATCAGTCAAAAGCAGGGAAACGGCATCTACGATTTTCGCCACGTCAGTCCCCACCAATCTTACCGTACCGGCCTCCACCGCCTCGGGACGCTCGGTAGTTTCACGCATGACCAACACCGGCTTACCTAACGAGGGGGCTTCCTCCTGAATCCCGCCGGAATCGGTCAGAATCACATACGAACGATTCATCAGATAAACAAATGGCAGATAGTCCTGTGGCGCAATCAACATCACATTGTTAATGCCACTCAGGATGCGGTTGACCGGCTCACTGACGTTAGGATTAAGGTGTACCGGATAAACAATCTGCACATCCGGATGCCGTCTGGCGATATCGGCCAGCGCGCTGCAAATACGTTCGAAACCGCCGCCAAAACTTTCACGCCGGTGTCCGGTGACCAGGATCAGCTTTTTGGTCGCATCCAGAAAAGCGTACTGCTCATCCAGACGGCGACACAAGTCCGCATCACTGACGATGCGATCCCGTACCCAGAACAACGCATCAATGACCGTATTCCCGGTGACGACAATATGTCGATCCGACAAATGCTCACGCAGTAAATTCTGACGGGCATTTTCCGTTGGCGCAAAATGGTACATGGCCAGGTGCCCGGTCAGCTTACGGTTCGCTTCTTCCGGCCAGGGGGAATAGAGATTTCCGGTACGCAGCCCGGCCTCCACATGTCCAACGGGAATGCGTTGATAAAACGCAGCCAGACTGGTGGTCAGCGTCGTGGTGGTATCACCATGCACCAGCACCAAATCGGGTTTAAATTCAGTCATAACGGGCTCGAGCCCTGTCAGAATGCGGCAGGAGATCTCACTGAGGCTCTGTCCCGGCTGCATGATATTCAGATCGTAATCTGGCGAAATATTGAACAAACGCAGCACCTGATCCAGCATCTCCCGATGCTGGGCTGTTACGCAAATTCTCGATTCAAAGGCTTCATCCTGAGCCAGGGCATGAACCAACGGAGCCATTTTAATGGCCTCCGGCCGGGTGCCGAAAACAGTCAACACTTTCACAGTGAATCTCTTTAATCAGGTTAGACGCAGACTTTTACTGCGAATCGGACGTCAATCAGCGAGCCGGTTGACGTGGACGGCGTACCAAAGCAAAACCCGCGCCCACTAACGCACCGATCGCTCCCCACATCACCATCAGAAAGGCACGACGCGGGCTATCGCGCTTCACCGGTTCTTCCGGTGTACGCAGGTAGCGGTAGGTCTGGAAACTGGCGTCAAGCGTGGGCCCGACATTCAGAGTGGTTAGCATGGCGCGATTTTGATCGTAATCGAGATCATAGTGCGGCCCGCTGGCTTGCAAAGACTCCAGACGCGCCTGCAACATCGGCCTTCCCAGTAAAAACATTTCTGACGCAGGCAGCTCATCCGCCGGCGTATCAGTCTGGCTACGGCTGATACCTTGCTGCTGGGCGATTTTCAACGCCTGTTCGACGCTACGGATTTCACGTTCGTAAATCGCCCTGGCGACGGCTTCCTGCCGCTTGATCTGCGACTTGATGAAAATGGTTCTGGCCGCCCATGCGCCAGTGATTTCTTCATTCAGGTGACCCGCGGCGTGTTGACTGGCGAACACCACATACTGACGAAGCAACGTATTGGCGTCAGCGGGCGTTTCCGCCATCAGCTTCACCGTATCACTGGTTTTTTTGGCATCATCACGCGGCGTAAACTGAATATTATTCACCAGTTCATCCAGCAGGGCGGCATCAGCCTTCACATCCCCCTCCTGACGCTGCTTGTAATAGTCAGTCTGTAACCAGAAATCCCGGCGGGTATCATAGGCCGCCAGCTGCATGATGAACTCATCATAAACATCGGCCGAAATAGATGGCTGCTCCGATTGCGGTACAGCAAAGGATTTCGCATCCAGATTGCGGAGAAACTGTTGTTGCGAATAGTACCCGCCCAACATGTTTACCGTCGGTTTATCCGTAATCGCCGTTGCACTCCACTCCTGTTTTACCAGATAAGAATAGAGTAACGCCGTAACGCTAAACAGCACGGCAATAGCGATGATCCAGGGCTTACCACGCCACAGCGTGCAAACTAAGCCGCGAATGTCCAGTTCATTATCAACTAACGTATTCCCGGTAGACAGGTTCTCTGATTTCATTACTTCCCCAAGGTTATTTGGTCAAGGGAACTGCTTTTGCTCATCGGCATTCCGCATTCGACGCTTGATGCGCTTGATAAAACGAGCGACTCGCCATGCGCGTTTCAGGCAGTAGCCATAGAGCAAAAACGTAAGCAAGAATAATGCCAACATTACCCATTCTGGCACAAAGGAGAGGTATTCTCCAAGCACACCAACTGCGGCTAATAACGCGGCCGCCAGCGTAATCAACACAAAAGCCTGTCGAGAAGTAAAGCCGGCCCGCATCATCAAATGATGGATATGCTGGCGATCGGGAGAAAACGGACTCATCCCTTTATGCAGGCGGCGATACATAATCGCGATCATATCAATGAGGGGAATCGCAATAATCCACAATGCGGTAACAGGATTAATCGGGTGCTGTTTACCTTGCGTGGTCTGAATCAGGATCCAGATAGCCGTGAAACCGATCATGGTACTCCCGGCATCACCCATAAAGACTTTGTATCGTTTACCGAAAACGCCGAGATTCAGCAGAATATAGGGAAGCGTAGCGGCGATCATGGCAAAGCACCACAGCGCCAGATTCATATGACCGCCCAGATAGAGCAATATCCCCATTGCGCCAAATGAGACACAGGATAGCCCGCCCAGCAACCCATCAATCCCATCAACCATATTGAAGGCATTAATTGCGGCCCAGACCGCAAACAGCGTGACCAGATAGCCAAAAGGCCCCAATCCCATTTCCCAAGGACCAAAAATATGCCCGAGGTTATGCAAAGAAAGCCCCGCAAACCCCATCATGATGGCCGCGACACATGCCTGTACGACAGCACGGATTTTCACGCTGATATCAAAACGGTCATCCAGTGCGCCGACAAACACCAAAACACCGGCACAAAGCAGGTAAAGACGGAAATTGGGAATGTAGTAATCGGTGATCAGAAAGGTAAAGCAGATCCCTGCGAACACGGAGATACCTCCCACCAGAGGAATCAGCCCCTGATGCCGTTTACGGTAGTTCGGGCGATCGACAAGTCCTATCTTTCTCGCCACCTGGCGAGCAAAAAACAGAAAGCCCAGAGAAAACAGGAAAATGATTAATAATTCGATACTCATAATGAGTAAATTCACCGTTCACAGCTTCGCTATGGCTGCTCAATATATGCTCGGTTTACGCCTTAAATACTATCAATCGCATTGATACATTTCCGTTCAGCAAGGCCACAATCCTATGGCCTGCTTCCCAAGCGATCAGCATAGTCTAAAAAGAACGCAGTTTATAACCTTTATGGCTCAAATAACCATTTTACAGGCTTGGATATAAAAAATCGCCGGGAGCGATTTTAAACATCGCTTGCGACGACCGAAAGGGGCAGGAATAGTCCGGCATAAAAAACGCCACGACCCAGCGTGGCGTTCCCCGAGTCCATTCGTGATTTACGAACGCTTCATCATATCGAAGAATTCATCGTTGGTTTTGGTCATCGCCAACTTGTTAATCAGGAACTCCATCGCATCAATCTCACCCATCGGGTGGATAATCTTACGCAGAATCCACATCTTCTGTAGTTCTTCAGACGTGGTCAGCAATTCTTCTTTACGCGTACCGGAACGGTTGTAATCGATAGCCGGGAATACGCGTTTTTCAGCAATTTTACGTGCGAGATGCAGCTCCATATTACCGGTGCCTTTAAACTCTTCGTAAATGACTTCGTCCATTTTTGAACCGGTATCGACCAGTGCGGTTGCAATGATCGTCAAGCTGCCGCCTTCTTCAACGTTACGGGCCGCACCAAAAAAACGTTTTGGACGATGCAGGGCGTTGGCGTCCACACCACCGGTCAATACCTTGCCGGAAGCAGGCACCACGGTGTTATAAGCACGTGCCAGACGTGTAATAGAGTCCAGCAGAATGATGACGTCTTTTTTGTGCTCGACCAGGCGCTTCGCTTTTTCGATTACCATTTCGGCAACCTGAACGTGGCGAGAAGCGGGTTCATCAAAGGTAGAAGCAACGACTTCACCTTTAACCAGACGCTGCATCTCGGTCACTTCTTCCGGACGTTCGTCAATCAGCAGCACCATCAGCACGCAGTCAGGATGGTTGTAAGCAATGCTTTGTGCAATATTCTGCAACAGCATGGTTTTACCTGCTTTTGGCGGAGCAACAATCAGACCGCGCTGACCACGGCCGATAGGCGCGGCCAAATCCAGCACCCGGGCCGTCAAATCTTCTGTTGAACCATTACCACGTTCCATCCGCAGGCGAGAATTCGCGTGCAGGGGAGTGAGGTTTTCAAACAGGATTTTACTGCGGGCGTTTTCTGGTTTGTCGTAGTTGACTTCGTTGACTTTCAGCAGGGCAAAATAGCGTTCACCTTCTTTTGGCGGCCGGATTTTGCCTGAAATGGTGTCACCAGTACGAAGGTTAAAACGGCGGATTTGACTGGGGGAAACGTAGATATCATCAGGACCGGCAAGGTAGGAACTGTCTGCAGAACGGAGGAAGCCAAAGCCATCCTGCAATATCTCCAGCACACCGTCGCCGAAAATATCCTCGCCACTTTTCGCGTGCTGCTTGAGGATGGCAAAAATAATATCCTGCTTGCGCATGCGAGCGAGGTTTTCCAATCCCATATTTTCGCCAAGAGTAATCAACTCAGAAACCGGCGTATTCTTTAATTCGGTAAGATTCATAATGGTGGGTTCTTAAACTCGGGGTAAATCTCGAACTATTAACGTGAATGGTATGGCAGGGTCATCCGTGCCTCTATAATAACCTTCGATCACCCATATACCCGTCATCTTTCAAGCTGCAGGCGCGTTGGCTACCTTCATTCGCCCCAGCCGCTTACTAATGTAAGCTTCTGAGGATTCACTCGGCTGCCGCCTTCCTGCACCTCGAAATCTATTGGGTATGCCCGTTTTGTTGCGTTCTTAACGCATGCAGAATCTGCACAAAACGACAGCAAAGGATTTCGAAGATACATAAAACCAGTTATTTTAAAACTATTAGATTGTCCAAACCAGATAACGAACATTTTTGTAAATCAATGACTTTCCGATTTTGACACAGAATAATACTTTAGATTCAAACTTTCAGGCTTAAGCCTAAGGGCTTAAACGTAGGTAAGTACGATATGCAGTATTGACGAATCTAGCACGCTTCCTGACGGGCGGCAAGCGGTCAATGGAGAATTATGCCACCCTCAGGAATGTAGGACGAATTACAGATTGGCGGTCAGGAACTCTTTCAATTGTCCTTTAGACAGAGCGCCGACTTTGGTCGCTGCAACTTCACCATTCTTGAACAACAGCAAAGTAGGAATACCACGGATACCATATTTCGGTGCAGTTGCCGGGTTTTCATCGATATTGAGCTTGGCAACCGTCAGTTTACCTTCGAATTCTTCTGCAATTTCATCCAGAATCGGAGCGATCATTTTACAGGGACCACACCACTCAGCCCAGAAATCAACCAGGGTTACGCCCTCAGCCTGCAATACTTCCGTATCGAAACTGCCATCAGTCAGGTGAATAATTTTATCGCTCATGTTTTACTCCACAGGATTATGTCTACCTTGTTGGTGTAGCATTAACCAACAATAAGGTTGACTTTATTTCACCGGATACGCTTTCGTAAAGCAATAGTTAGCTGATATTCTACCACACTATGAGCAAAACACACTTAACAGAACAGAAGTTTTCCGACTTCGCCCTGCACCCGCGGGTTATCGAAGCTCTTGAAAGTAAAGGGTTTCATAACTGCACGCCTATCCAGGCGTTAACATTGCCACTGGCTTTGTCAGGGCGTGATGTAGCAGGTCAGGCGCAAACCGGTACAGGCAAGACGCTAGCTTTTCTCGCGTCTACTTTCCATTATCTGCTTTCACACCCTGCAAATGCAGAGCGTCAGACCAATCAGCCGCGCGCCTTAATTATGGCGCCGACCCGTGAATTAGCCGTGCAAATCCACTCTGACGCAGAAGCCCTTTCCCGCCTGACAGGACTGAAACTCGGTCTGGCTTATGGCGGCGATGGCTATGACAAACAACTCAAGGTGCTGGAAAGCGGCGTCGATATCCTGATCGGCACTACGGGCCGTCTGATCGACTACACCAAACAGAATCATATTAATCTGGGTGCAATCCAGGTCGTGATTCTGGATGAAGCCGACCGCATGTATGATCTGGGCTTTATCAAAGATATCCGCTGGCTGTTCCGTCGGATGCCGCCGGTAACGCAGCGCCTGAACATGCTCTTTTCCGCGACGCTTTCCTACCGCGTACGCGAACTCGCTTTTGAACAAATGAATAATGCCGAGTATGTGGAGGTCGAACCGGAACAAAAAACCGGCCACCGCATCACAGAAGAGCTGTTCTATCCGTCCAATGAAGAAAAAATGCGCCTGCTCCAGACGCTGCTCGAGGAAGAGTGGCCGGATCGCTGCATTATTTTTGCTAATACTAAACACCGTTGTGAAGATATCTGGGGCCACCTGGCCGCCGATGGTCATCGCGTTGGTCTGCTGACGGGTGACGTGGCGCAGAAAAAACGTCTGCGTATTCTGGATGACTTCACCAATGGCAATCTGGATATTCTGGTTGCGACCGACGTAGCGGCGCGTGGCCTGCATATTCCGTCAGTCACACACGTCTTCAACTACGACCTGCCGGATGACTGTGAAGACTATGTTCACCGTATTGGCCGTACCGGCCGCGCAGGTCAAAGCGGTTTCTCCATCAGTCTGGCGTGTGAAGAATACGCGTTGAATCTGCCCGCTATCGAAACCTACATCGGTCACGGTATTCCGGTCAGCAAATACAACAGCGATGCATTACTTAACGATTTACCGGCACCGAAGCGCTTAACGCGCCCGCCTCGCTCCAATAGCGGCCCGCGCAGAAGCAACGCGCCGCGCCGTAGCGGAGCGCCACGTAATAATCGTAAACGACCAGGTTGATCGCGAATGCTAAGCTCCTCTTCACTTTATGCGGCTATCGATCTCGGCTCCAACAGCTTTCATATGCTGGTGGTTCGGGAAATCGCAGGCAGCATTCAGACGCTGGCAAAGATAAAACGAAAAGTTCGTCTTGCCGCAGGATTGGATAAGCAGAGTCGGTTATCGCAGGAAGCGATGCAGCGGGGCTGGCAGTGTCTGCAATTGTTTTCAGAACGATTGCAGGATATTCCACGGGAACAGGTACGCGTTGTCGCGACGGCAACCTTACGGCTGGCCACCAACGCTGACGAATTTCTGCAACAGGCCCAGCAAATTCTGGGGTTACCGATTCAGGTTATCAGCGGTGAAGAAGAAGCCCGGCTGATCTATCAGGGCGTTGCCCACACCACCGGCGGACCAGAGCAGCGTCTGGTCGTTGATATCGGCGGCGGCAGTACAGAACTGGCTACCGGCGTGGGCGCCAAGGCAACCAGGCTCATCAGCTTGCCCATGGGCTGCGTGACCTGGCTGGAACGTTATTTTAGCGATCGTAATCTGGAAGCAGGTAATTTTGAGCGCGCCGAACAGGCGGCTCGCGAAATGCTGCGCCCGGTCGCCGCATCTCTGCGTGAACAGGGCTGGCAAATCTGCGTCGGCGCATCAGGTACGGTGCAGGCGTTGCAGGAGATTATGGTCGCGCAGGGGATGGATGAATACATCACGCTGACAAAACTCCAGCAGCTAAAACAGCATGCTATCCAGTGCGATAAGCTGGAAGAGCTCGAGATTGAAGGCCTGACGCTGGAAAGAGCCCTGGTTTTTCCCAGCGGGCTGGCGATTCTGCTGGCCATATTTCAGGAACTCGGCATAAAAACCATGACGCTGGCTGGAGGCGCACTGCGTGAAGGTCTGGTGTATGGCATGCTTCATCTACCGATTGATCAGGATATCCGCCATCGGACGCTGCATAATTTACAGCGTCGTTATCTGTTGGACCGCGAACAAGCCAATCGGGTGGGTTCGCTGGCCGACAACTTTCTGCAACAGGTCGCGCGCGACTGGCAGTTGGACGATCGATGTCGTGAGCTATTGCAAAGTGCCTGTCTGGTCCACGAAATTGGTCTGAGCATCGATTTTCGCCAGTCTCCTCAACATGCGGCCTATCTCATCCGCAACAGCGATCTTCCCGGCTTTACCCCCGCGCAAAAGAAACTACTGGCTACGCTGTTACAAAATCAAAGCAATCCTGTCGACCTGATGCCACTCAGTCAACAAAATGCATTGCCGGTGATACAGGCCCAGCACCTGTGTCGCCTGCTCCGTCTGGCGATTATTTTTGCCAGCCGCCGCCGTGACGATACGTTGCCTGCAGTACGTCTGCGCGTCGAAGGCGAAAGTTTACGAGTCATTTTGCCTGCCGGCTGGATGGCCCAACATCCGTTACGGGCAGAAGCACTGGAGCAGGAAAGCCGCTGGCAAAGCTATGTTCACTGGCCGCTGATACTGGAAGAAACCCCGCTCTGACGCCGACCGATGTGTTGGCCAGTGGAGCGCTACTCCCCTTTGGTGTTTTGGTCCAGTAAAAGCTAACACACCATTAAGTGGCAACCGCACCCATGCCAGCCGCTCTTGCGCGTCGAATGGTAGAGCTCCCTGACCGCCGTTGATTTCCAGAAAGTGGCGTACGTGTCAGTAATGTTGTCTGAGTTGATGGTTGCCGGGAAGAAACTTGATAACGGATTCAGTTTTCGATACTCATTCAAAAACGAGGTTTGCACTCGTACTGCTGGTTGGGATCATGCTTCAGACTGCTTTTCGTCAGCCACTCTTTGGTAAAATCATTCTCTGGTAATAATTCATTGCCCTTATCCGAGACTTTCAGTCGGAAAGCGCCATTAGAATACAAGGTGATAATTCGGTCATCATCCCTTCCCTCGATAATATAAGCGGCTCGAATAAAATCAAAAAGAGCCTGGCCTGCCGGACAAAAAGTCAGAGTTTTCGCCAGCGCATTTTTATCCTGATTGACAAATACGCCTTCCAGCCATTGAGGCTCATCACTCACCGCCATTAATGGCATTCCCAGCGCCAGCGTAGCGAATAAAATTTTAATATACTTTTTCATTATTATTTTCTCTCCTTAATAAGACTCAACATTATTAACATCAAAAATGTTTATATATTTGTTCCTGCGACCACACTAACGCCGTTCATCACAACCAACTGGGAGGCGTTGACCATGGCTGAAATGCATTTTAAGTCAGACGGCGCGACTAAATAAGCGAAAACAGAATTTACCGCAGCCCATCCTGCACCTTGCTTATCCGCCATCCGAACGCATCATAACGATATCATCGCCGCGCTGCTGGCAGAACTGGACGACCACGATAGCGAGGGCGCGGACTGGATGCGCGATAACGGCGAGCTGACTCTGGCGGGCGACTGGCTGACCCGCGGCGGGTTGCTCGGCCAGTCGTTAAATATTGAACTGCTGCCCGGTAAGATGATTATTCGGGCGGAGCGAAGAATTATGCTGGCGTAACAATAAAATAGCCGGAAGGATCGTTAGATCTTTCCGGATATAAAAGTACCACTTATTATGAATTTGATAAAAATTCATGTAATTACATTAAATTTCTTATTTCCACTGAGGGAACTTAAAAAAGACTGACAAAAAGCATCATCCTCATCAAAAGATATAATACCAAACCCCAAGTCATTATGAGGGTATATCGCCAAATTTAATTTTAAATTAACCATAAAAAAAACCTGACCTAACACACCTCCATGCCCCATAATCAATTTACAAATATCCATAAATTTATTATTATCAAAATGCAGACTTAATGAAGACACCGGAAGTAGAATGTCACCATATAAATAACTTTCAAAATCATTACTCAACGGTTTCAAATAGTCATTAGCTTTAGCATTATTATATATCTCCCCATATTTTTTTATTATATTTTTATCAGTTTCTCTTTCATCATCAAAAGATAAGGCTGATAGAGCAAAAAAACCTCCCCAATATGGAGAAAAAAAATCACTCACTATTTTTATAGATTCATCAATTAATGATAGAGTAAATGATGTGTTTTTTTCAAAACAACCAACCCATTTATTTGATGAGCTAAATGAGCTAAAGTTAATATTAGCTAAATTGAAATCACTACTTGTCAACTTTAATGATTTTTCCATCGCTCATCCCCACTGTAATTTTTTTACTCGGAGTAGGTGCGTTTTTTCCTATCCCAACCTTCCACTCACCAAGCTTATCGCTGTGAGTGGTATTACTTTTACTCCATATTTCTCCTGTGTTTTGATTTTTATAATCACCACCTCTTATTCTTGTGAAATTGTAAGCATACCTGTTTTAGTTCCACGCACTTTTTGAGAGTTCCGGTTTTTCAGCTATCAGCCGGTACTCTTCCGGCGTCAGGTTATTCAGGGATTCGTGGGGGCGCTCGCCGTTATATTCAGCCAGCCAGCGCTCTGTAATTTCCCGTGCTTCATTCAGCGTTCTGAATAAATAAAAATCCAGTATTTCTGTCCGGTACGTCCGGTTGAACCTTTCGATAAACGCATTCTGTGTCGGCTTGCCGGGCCTGATAAATTCCAGTATCACTCCATGCTCTTCTGCCCATTGTGCCAGCGTCAGCGAGACCAGTTCCGGACCGTTATCCATCCGCATTTTCAGCGGATATCCACGGTTTGCCACGATCCTGTCCAGCACTCTCACGACCCGCTGCGCCGGGATATTCAGGTCAATTTCGATCGCCAGCGCTTCGCGGTTAAAATCATCCACTACGTTGAAGGTCCGGAAGCGTCTGCCGCACACCAGCGCATCGTGCATAAAATCAATGGACCAGCTCTGGTTCATCGCCTCTGGCGTCGCCAGCGGAGCTGGATTACGCACCGGCAGGCGCTGTTTTCCCTTACGGCGAAAATTTAGTTTCAGCAGGCAGTAAATACGGTGAACGCGCTTATGGTTCCAGCTGTTGCCCTGCCTGCGCAGCACCTGAAAAAGCTTTTTAAATCCGTATCGCGGATAGCGTTCAGCCGCCACGGTCAGTGCCATAATGACTGGCTCATCACGTCGCGTATCCGGCTGATAACGAAATGCCGTCCTGCTCAGCGACAATGTCCTGCATGCCTGACGTAAGCTCATGGCAAACTGCGCGGTCAGATAGCTGACCAGTTCACGCTTTATCGCTGGTTTTAAAGCTTTTTTTCAATAACGTCTTTCAGTGCACGGCACTCGAGACTCAGGTCCGCAAACATCTGTTTCAGCCGGCGGTTTTCATCCTCAAGGTCTTTCATCTTTTTGATATCAGAGGCTTCCATACCGCCAAACTTCGCTTTCCAGTTGTAGTACGAGGCCTCAGAGATCCCGGCCTCGCGGCAGACATCCTTAACGGTACGTCCGGCTTCGACGGACTTCAGAACAGCAATGATCTGGTGTTCGGTGAATCGGGCTTTACGCATGGTGATCTCCTCAGCGGACATAATCAGTATGCCGGAAGATCTCTGAAAGTGAATGGGCCGTTTTACCGGGATACTTACACGACAACCGCCCCGACGACCACGCCAGTAGCTGCCCCGCCGGTAGCCCGCATCATAACCGTAACGATACGCCCGCCCGTCGTAATGCCGCTCCCCGCTCAGTTGGCCGCTGGCGTCAAACTCATACAGCCAGTCCTGCCCCTGACTGTTGGTCACCCCGGCGAGCTGTTCCGTATCAGCCTGTACCGCAACGGGTTGATACTGACCCGGCTCAGTGAGGATACCGATATCGCCGCGCTGTTGGCAGAGTTGGACGGACAGTGAGGGGGCGGACTGGGTGGGCGACAACGGCGAACTGACGCTGGCGGGCGACTGGTTGACCCGCAGCGGCTTGCTCGGCCAGTCGTTAATATTGAACTGCTGCCCGGTAAGATGGTGATTATTCGGGCGGAGCAAGGATTGATGATGGCGTAACCTTGCGCGACAATACTGGCAGATAAAAATAAAAAGCCGGAAGAATCGGAGATCACTTCCGGCTTTTTTATTAAGATAAATTAGTTTTTATAAATTCATTTAATTCATCTTTTGTTAATTCAAACTCAGGGCCAGCTTCCATTCCCTTTAGATAATCAACTACATATTCTAACTTTTCATCATCAATATCATAATCAAGATAAAACGTGTAAGCATATCTGGCAATATTTGAAGGTTGGTAGTCTTCTTTCAAGAGGAAATTTAATCCATCAAGAAATAATCGTTTCAGATCTTTCTTCATTTCTTCCCCTTACATTGCTTACTCTGATCTATAGCCTTGCCTGATGGAGTTGCTTTTCCGGCATCAATATCTGATTTTGTCGGTGGGTAGTGTGGTTTATCTAAAACTTCCCCATTACTCATTTTAGGATGTACGCGATTAACCTTACCCGAATGGTCATAAGTTTCTTCCCAACTTCTGACGTTACCATTCGATGGATTCCATTCTGTTACATGGGAACGACCACGCGTCGGCCCTGCTGTCCTTGCTGGAGCTTCCTTATCGTAATAACGGATACGGCCATCAGGCAACTCCCTTACATTTACTGCTGTTTTCTGCGCTTTCTCAAGCGCACGCATTTTCCTATTCAATAATTCGGCGGGAGAGCCACTTAACCCAAAGGGATCAACCCACTCCAATGGGTTATGCACATAGGACTGTGGTCGGATGCCCCCACCCAGCCCTATCGGGTCATCGGGACGATCCTGACGCCGTCATACTTTTTAACGCACTTAACCCGCTGACGGCAATCACTTTTTAAAGCGCGTTTTACAGTATTAACAGCACCTTAACCCTACAGCCCCGACGCGCACTTTTACCCTCGGACACGCTACCGCCACGCGGTGACTTCCCTGCCTGCCCCGCATCATGGCAGCGGTGTCAGCCGCTGCCATTAGTCGTTTGCTGTTGAACCGGCTTTTTAACGCGGCGCGAGCCGTTCCACAGCTTGCTGTGGGACGGTGAAGCGTCTGCCGGGTGCGGGCTGGCGAAGCCCGTAGGAGAAGAGGTTGAACAGGGAGGCCCCCGGCGGGGGCCGCACGGGGCGGAATAGCCGGAAGGAGCGTTACGATCACTTCTGGCTTTTTGTTAATATTGTTTACCAATTACTATCTAACTAATTTTCATTTCTCACAAATACCCAGCCTTGGTAAGATTTCAACTTACCAATTGGCTCATATGATTTAACCAAGTTAATTTCTTGACTTTCCAGATCAGGATATGACGCCATTATTTCACTTATTGCTATATCGATAACTTCATAATCATCATCATCAGGATCTGTATCCAAATATCCAAGTATGATTATTTTATTATCATAATAATCATATGCTAACGCTCTAACATTATTATTAACATTCCCCAACAAGGAGTTAAATATTGTTAATTTCAGATCTTTCATATTCATTTTACAATCAACCTAAAGAGCATCTGGTAAAGCTGGAACAATGTGAGCGCCATTTTTCCCACTATGAATTATACCCCATGATGTGGGAGTGCTAGCCCCATTCATATCTTTATGAGTACCGATCACGTCACCAAAATCCACTTTTACTTTATTATCATTAATCACCCTAGTGGTATTAACATTTCCTGAATGATAGTTGTCTAACAACTCCTGAGGTTTAGCATCAATAACACTCTTACCTTCAACATAGTTATTATGACCCGGTATATGTTTACCTTGCGCGCCGTCGTGAATTTTCGTTGAAATATTCGGTTTTTTAGACGTTGACTTTTGGCTATTTTCTGGTGACTGAGGACATTTATCCGAATTCAACCCCAGCGGATCCACCCACTCCAGCGGATTATTCACATAACCCTGAGGTCGGATACCCCCGCCAACCCTATCGGGTCAAGTGCAACAATTCATCCGATTCCCGCGTCGTACTACCTGTATCGGCTGTAAGTTGCCTTCATTCAGTCGTCATAGTGCAGGTAATCGCACACGCTACCGCCCGTCGACGAGAAAGTTGACTATAGCTGAGACACATTCTAAGTTAGATAGTGCGGTAAATAAAGCAACCAAAACAGAACGTTACTACACGGTGGGATACGCCCCGCAAAACGGCAGGCCCAACCCGCCGTCGGCCATCAACCTGAAAGGCCGCTGGCTGGAAGAATCGGGCTTTATGACCGGGATGCCCGTCACGGTGGAGCGGGGCAGGATTATTATTGAGACGCAGATTAATCTGTAGCGACTAACCAACATATAAAATAAAAAGCCGGAAGGATCGTTGTGATCACTTCCGGCTTTTTATCATTTAACTGAATTCAGTCCCAGCGATCATCAATATAAGGCTTAATATCATTAATTGTTAAAAACTTTGATTTACAGTAAAAGTAAAGCTTAGGATTTTTAATTTCAACAATCGAATATTCCTTATCTGTTTTAATTATTGGCGTTGAAGTAAACATAACATTAGCACCTTTACTTTCAAAAAAGAAAATCTCAGATAAGGTAATACTTAGTAATAATGAATTAAAACCATCAGCATCCCATTTCTTAGGGTATTTCTCAGGAATATTTCGACAAGAAAAACTTAAGTACAAACTCGAAAAGTTAAAAGAAAATGAAACCAACTCTAAATCCAGCAATGAAAACTCATTACCAAACATAAACTTAACCTTTTCTTTCCCTATAGCATGTTCAAACCACATAATCAGTATCCTCTAAGGAAATTGTAGTGCCCATGTACCCCAGGAGGGGTTTTAGTATCTAACGCAGCTCCTGTTATAGGATCCGCTTGACCTGCCCCCAGTATTAGATACAACTGTTAGTTAGTAATATCTGAATTCTTACTGTCCAATTTCCCGTTTCGCCACCGTGCTGCAAACTCTGATGGCGTCTGATAATTCAGTGCTGAATGTGGACGACACTCGTTATAATCCTGCCGCCAGTCATTAATGGTTTTCCGGGCGTGAACGATATCGCTGAACCAGTGCTCATTCAGACATTCATCGCGAAAGCGACCGTTAAAACTCTCAATAAATCCGTTCTGCGTTGGTTTCCCCGGCTGGATTAATCGCAACTCCACACCATGCTCAAAGGCCCATTGATCCAGCGCACGGCAGATAAACTCCGGGCCCTGATCGGTTCTTATCGTCGCCGGATAGCCACGAAATATTGCAATGCTGTCGAGAATACGCGTGACCTGTGCGCCTGGAATCCCGAATGCGGCGGTGATCGTCAGGCACTCCTTAGTAAAATCATCCACACAGGTCAGACACTTAATCCGGCGACCGCTGGCAAGTGCATCCATGACAAAATCCATCGACCAGATTAGGTTCGGCACATCCGGGCGTAGAAGCGGAAGCCGCTCAGTCGCCAGCCCTTTACGACGCCGTCTGCGCTTTACGCTCAGGCCATTAAGGTGGTAAATGCGGTATACGCGCTTGTGATTAACGCAAAGGCCTTCACGCCGCAGAAGCTGCCAGATACGCCGGTAACCAAATCGCCGGCGTTCGAGCGTAAGCTCAGTGATGCGCACAGATAACTGCGCGTCAGCAGCCGGACGCTGAGCTTCATAACGGCAGGTTGACAGGGACAAACCTGTCAGACTGCATGCACGACGTTGCGACAGACCCGTCTCCTCACACATGACTTCCACGGCTTCCCGCTTCTGGTCTGTCGTCAGAACTTTCGGCCCAGAGCCACCTGAAGCGCCTCCTTATCCAGCATGGCTTCGGCGAGGAGCTTCTTGAGTCGTGCGTTCTCCTCTTCAAGTGACTTAAGCCGCTTCACTTCTGGTAGTTCCATGCCGCCAAACTTCTTGCGCCAGGTGTAGAAGGTGGCGTCTGAAATAGCATGCTTGCGGCAGAGTTCCCGGGCAGAAACCCCGGCTTCGGCCTCTCTGAGGATACTGATGATCTGTTCGTCGGAAAAACGCTTCTTCATGGGGATGCCCTCACGTTGCTAATGAAGACATTACTAACATTGAGGTGTATTAATCAACGGGGAGCTGGTCACGCTGGCCTTACATTGAAGTGTGGATCAGCGCCATGTAAAGGTGTTGCTTTTGTATGACCTAAACTATGTTCCTGTATGAATATTCTTTCGCCTTTATTATTGACGAACTCATATTGTCTAGTTTTAATCGGTAACCCATTCTTATCCAGCATTACATTACCGTTACCATCAAGAAGGTCAGGCCTAGTTACATTACGAGGCTGTTGGCTCACTGATATCCCTGCATCTCGTTTCGCTTCCCTAAATGCATCACGACGGCTGGCACCTTCATATGTTGTTTTTTTGTTCTTCTCGCCCGGACATCCACTCAACCCCAGCGGATCAACCCACTCCAGAGGATTATGCACATAACCCTGAGGTCTTATTCCCCCACCCAACCCTATCGGGTCAGGCGAAATATACTGCTGGATACCTTCTGCATCATAATAACGATG